>NZ_VRVC01000153.1:0-10813 GCF_008040005.1 Methylobacterium sp. WL19 | reverse complement strand
GCACCGGCGAGCGACGGCATCACGCCCCGCACCCCGGCGCGGCGGCGGCTCGCCTATGACGAACTCCTCGCCTCGCAGCTGGCCCTGGCCCTGATGCGCGCCCGCAACCGCCGCGCGCCCGGCCGGGCCAATGCCGGGGACGGGCACCTCAAGGACCGGATCGAAGCCGCCCTGCCCTTCGCGCTCACCGGCGCCCAGGCCCGGGCCGTCGAGGAGATCCGCGCCGACCTCGCCTCCGACCGGCGCATGCTGCGCCTGCTCCAGGGCGATGTCGGCTCGGGGAAGACGGCGGTGGCGCTGCTGGCCATGGCCTCGGCTGTGGAGGTCGGCCGGCAGGCGGCGCTGATGGCGCCCACCGAGATCCTGGCGCGCCAGCATTTCGAGCGCCTGACGGGGCTGGTCGGTTCGGTGCGTCTGCGCCTCCTCACAGGGCGCGACAAGGTTTCGGAGCGCCGAGCGACGCTCGCCGACCTCGCCGATGGCCATATCGATATCGTGGTCGGCACCCATGCCCTGTTCCAGGACAGCGTGATCTTCAAGGATCTCGGCGTCGCCGTGGTGGACGAGCAGCATCGGTTCGGCGTCCATCAGCGCCTCGCGCTCGGCGCCAAGGGGGCGGCGGTGGACATTCTGGTGATGACCGCGACGCCGATCCCCCGCACCCTGGCGCTGACCTGCTTCGGCGACATGGACGTCTCGGTCCTGGACGAGAAGCCGGCCGGCCGCCAAGCCATCGCCACGCGCCTCGTCTCCATCGACCGGCTCGACGAGGTGGTGATGGGGCTCGGCCGGGCGCTTGCCGCCGGGGACAGGGTCTACTGGATCTGCCCGCTGGTGGCGGAATCCGAATATGTCGACCTCGCCGCCGCCGAGGACCGCTTCGCCGACCTGCGGCAGGAATTCGGTGACGCCGTCGGGCTGATCCACGGCAAGATGCCGGGGCCGGACAAGGATGCCGCCATGGAGCGGTTCGCCGCCGGCGAGACGAAGATCCTGGTCTCCACCACGGTGGTGGAGGTGGGCGTCGACGTGCCGGAGGCGACGATCATGGTGATCGAGCATGCCGAGCGCTTCGGTCTCGCGCAATTGCACCAGCTGCGCGGTCGGGTCGGGCGCGGGGCCAAGGCTTCGACCTGCCTGCTGCTCTATCGCGGGCCGCTGGGACAGGTCTCCCGTGCCCGCCTCGAAATGATGCGCGAGACCGAGGACGGCTTCCGCATCGCCGAGGAGGATCTGCGCCTGCGCGGCGAGGGGGAGGTGCTGGGCACCCGGCAATCGGGCGCGGCTGCCTTCCGCCTCGCGAATCTGGAGAGCGATGCCAGCCTGCTGGAAGTGGCCCGTGACGATGCCAGGCTCATCGTCGAGCGCGATCCCGGCCTCAGATCCGAGCGTGGCAGAGCACTCCGGGTGCTGCTCTACCTGTTCGAACGGGACGCGGCGATTCGGTTGCTCGGAGCCGGCTGAGCCGATTCGCCGGCTGAACGAGCCCCGCGCCAAACCTGAACGCATCGCCACAAAAGCGACGAATCGACCCCCGATGACGTCTGCGCAGTTCAGCTTCACGAACCATGGCACCGCAGCCGCGGAACGCCGGAAATCCCTTATCTTTCAAAGGGTAGGCTGACTTCCGGACCTCTTTCCCCGAGCCGTTGTGCGGTGCCGCACGGACTTCCTGAACTTGAAATGAACGTATTCTCCCCTTAACTGAACATGAACGAACAGCCCGCCAGACTGGGCTGCCACACAGAATTCAGGAGGATGGATATGTCTGCCGGACTGTTCCAAAACCTACCGGGTGCCCATGAAATGGGGAGCGTCCACGCCCTTCCGAGCGAGCCTTGGCTGCTTCCGATCTCGGATGGCAAGGAGCCCGCGCTGAAGACGACGGACGATGTCCTCCTCGCGGTCCGTCAATCCGCCCGCCCCTTCCAGATCGCGGCGAATGCCCTGATGGTCCTACTCTTGGTGGCTGTCACCGCCCAGATCGCCATGGGCTGGGGTGGTTCCACGATGGCCCCGCACGCCAACAGCCATGTCGCCGATGCCTCGCCGCCGACGCTGCCCATCGAGAAGGCCTCGATGACGGTCCACAACTAGGCGCGTTCGAGCAGGGCTCCCGAAAGGCGGATTCGCTGTTCGGGAGATGTGCGTCGGGTCGACGTCCCTGCCCAAAGACTTGCACCGGCAACCCTGCATGGGCGAGCGTTTCACTCCGTGCTAACGAGCTTCTCCTGGCGACGGGACGAGGCTTCGAGCGCCGCCTCCGGCCCGGTGGCCTGCCCGTTCTGAGCCGCACGGATCGACGCCGCCATGGCCTGCAGCCTGACCTGCGGGTCCTCCGGCTGGATGACCCCCGCCGACATGACCAGCTTGGCCGCGTCGTCGATGCTCATGGGCACTTCGATGATGTCCGCCCGCGGCAAGTAGAAGAAGAACCCCGTCGTGGGGTTGGGCGCACAGGGCAGGAACACGCCCACATGGTCGTTCTCCTCGCCGAGCGCCGTCTGCACGTCGGGGCCGGCCGGGGCCGAGACGAACACCACCGACCACGTTCCCTTCACCGGGAATTCGACCAGGCCGACGGTGCGGAACGACGTGCCGTTGGCCGAGAACAGCGTCTCGAAGATCTGCCGCAGACCCTTGTAGAGGCCCGAGATCACCGGGGTGCGCGCGAGCAGCACCTCTCCGAACTCCACCACGCTGCGGCCGACGAGATTGGCGGTGAGGAAGCCGAGCAGCGTCACGGCGATGAAAGCGATGACGAGGCCGATGCCCGGAATCGAGAAGGGCAGGTAATGGTCCGGCAGGTAGCTCGCCGGCACCAGGGGCTTCACCCAGCCGTCGATGAGGCTGATGAACCACCACGTGATGTAGATCGTGATCGCCAGCGGCCCGGCGACGATGATGCCGGTAAGGAAGTAGGTCCGCAGGCGGCTCTTCTTGCTCACCCGAGGCGGCGGCCGTGCTCCGGCGGGGTCTGGTTCCGGCAACGGGGTGAGCGTTTCGCGCACGGGCGGCCTGTCTCGTGGGAGGCCGATCGTCAGCCTGCATGACAAGGGTTAGCGGGTCGGGCGTGTCACCTCAAGCGCGAGGAAGCGCCCCTGCCCCGGATGATCCGAGGCCGAGGATCACGGCTTGGTCTCGCCGAGCGCCGCCTCTGCCGCCAGCGCCCTCTCCTTCCACGCATCCCGCTCCGCCAGGGCCTCCTTGAGGGCGAGTTCGGCGCGCTGAGCCCGCACGGCGCTGGCCGAGGCCAGGGCTTGGGCCCGTTCGCGGGCGCGGGTCTCGCCGGCCATCTGGACCTTGAGGTCGCGCGGCGTTGCCATGGTCGTGTCCGTTCTCGTCGGGGAGGGAAGTGGCAGGATGCCCCGCCGACGCTGCTTGTGCCAGATCCATGACGTGACGCGAAGGCGCGGAAGGCCTGTGCCGGCAACCCGTCGTCCCGGGGCCGCGTCGCGGAGCCCGGGATCCAGAAACGCAGGAGGTTCAGAACCTTACCCCGCCGTCAGCGGCATGTCATAGGCGGTCGCCCAGCCCCGTCCGGGGGCTGGGTGTCCTCAGGGCGACGGATGCGGGTCGTTGGCCAGCCGGATCGGTTCGCCGTGCGGGGTCGCGGCAGCGGCGCGCAGGAAGGCGTCGCTGCGGGCCTGGACGCTCGCGGAATCGGTGACGCCGCGTTCGGCGAGCAGGGCTTCCAGGGTCGCGAGCCAGCGTCCGTAATCGGCCGCCGCTTCCGGCTTCCCCTCCGGCCGGATGGTGCGCCCGAGGGCGCGCGCCCATTCCTCCTGCGTGAACAGGCCCCGCTCCTGCAGGGCGACCACCAGGGCGAAGACCTGCGCCTCCCAGGGTTCCGCGAACGGTCCCGGATCGTCGGGCCGGCACATGGCGGTCATTGTGGCGTCCCCGGCAGGAGATATCCCTCGAAGGCGGCCACGGTGACGCGCCCGCCCGGGTCGGCGCTCGCCCCCCACAACTCAGTGGCCTCGAACCCCACTGTGTAGAGCCATTGCGGCGGGGCATCCCGGCGCTCCGCGCTGGCATCGGGCAGGACGAAGGCGCCGTGGATCCGCTCGATGACGCCACGCCGGCCCCGGACGTAACGGGGTAGGCGGGTGTGGCCAATGGGGTGGTCGTTGCGGGTCAAGACGGGGTCGCGTACCGCATATAGAGCCGGCGCATCCGGCGGCCGGTCGCTGGGGAATCCCGCAGAAAAGCGGGGCGGGATCTCCTCCGCGCGCAGCACGCGTTTGACCGGGCTCGCCGGCCCGGCGCTGGCGCCCGCAGCGATTTCTTCTTGCGTGGCAAGGCCATGCGCGACGATCTGCGCTTCGAGGGCAGCGAGCCAGATCTCGTAATAGCTCGCCGACAGGTACTCCGCCGGGGGCAGCGATTCCCGCGCGGCGCGGCTGCCGTCCAGGGTCCAGGTACCGGTATAGCCCACCGCCAGAGCCAGGGCGAAGACACGCCGTTCCCATTCCGAATGAAAAACCGGCTCGTTCGCCTCCGGCATGACGGTGCCGAATCCGTGGGCGCCGCCGAGATCCTGCGCGCCGTTCATTGGGCCGTCTCCGGGGTGAGCGGCTGCCCGGTGCCGATCATGGAATCGCGCGTGACCAGGGCGGCGAGCTCGGCCTCGCTCAGGGATTCGGTGCCGGCGGGGCGGAGGGGCAGGACCATGAAACGGGTCTCGGCGGTGGAATCCCACACGGTGATGCGGGTCGCCTCGGGAAGGGTGAGACCGAACTCGGCGAGGACCCCGCGCGGGTCGAGGACGGCGCGGGCGCGGTAGGGCGGCGCCTTGTACCAGACCGGCGGCAGGCCGAGCACCGGCCAGGGATAGCAGGAACACAGGGTGCAGACGACGAGGTTGTGGCTGTCGGCCGTGTTCTCGACCACCACCATATGCTCGCCGCCGCGTCCCCCGATGCCGAGTTCCGCGATGGCCGGCGTCCCGTCGGCGAGGAGCCGTTCGCGATAGGCCGGATCGGTCCAGGCGCGGGCGACGACACGGGCGCCGTTATGGGGGCCGATGCGGGTCTCGTACATCTCGACCAGCGCGTCGAGGGCGTCGGCCTGGACGTAGCCTTTCTCCAGAAGCAGCGATTCCAGCGCCCTCACCCGCGCCTCGATGGGGGTGAGGCTGCTGCCATGCGCGTGGTCCGGGTGGTCGTGGTGATGGTCGTGATCGTGCGCCATGGCGTCTCGTCCTGTGCCCGGAACGGCTTTCAAGTCGGTCGTCCGGCCCGAAGGCCGGCAAGCACGGGGCGCACCGGGCGATGTGCGAGCGCCAGTCTGATACCGGAGAGGCACCGTGTCGACACCACCTCGCAGAGCCTCAGCGCACGGCCTCGATGGCCTCCTGGGCATCGCGGTGATCCTCGGCGGTGGCCTCGGGCTTCTCCTGCCGGACGGGGGCCTGCGGCGCGGCGCAGAGGCTGACCGTGATCGGGAAATGGTCCGATCCGACGCCGGGCAGCCGTTCCATGTGGCCGAGCAGGAAGTGCTCGCTGAAGAAGACATGGTCGAGGGGCCAGCGCATCACCGGCCATTGCGCGTGGAAGGTCGCGAACAGGCCGCGGCCCCGGCGCGGATCGAGCAAGCCGCTGATACTCTGGAACAATTGAGTCGTGCGGGACCAGGCCACGTCGTTGAGGTCGCCGGCGACGATGGTGGGACCCGGCGCTTCCGCGACTTCGCGGGCGACGATCACCAGCTCGGCGTCGCGCGGCGCGCTGCTATGGCCGGGATGCGGGGGGCGCGGATGCAGGCCATGGAGCCTCACCGTCTCCCCGTCCGGCAGCACCACCTGTGTGCGCAGCGACGGCACGTCGTCCTGAAGCAGGAAGCGGATTTCGGGGCCGCGCAGGGGCAGGCGGGAATAGAACAGCAGGCCGTAGGTGTTGTCCTGTGGCTGCTCGACCCGGTTCGGGTAGAGCGCGCGCAACGGAGCCATGGCCTCCTGCCAGGCGGAATCGGTCTCCAGCAGCAGGACGAGATCGGGCGAGCGACGCGTGACGAGATCGAGGGCCGCGCCGTAATTCCTGTTCGTCTGCAGGACGTTGAGCACCACGAGGCTGAGCCGGGCTCCCGGCTCGCAGGCTTTGGCCGCCTTCGCCTGGGTGGCGGCGAGCGGGGTGAAGGGCAGGATGAAGCGGACCTGCATGACCAAAGCCGCCGCCATGGCGAGGGCGAGGATGAGGGAGGTCGTGTCCCTGGAGACCAGAAGGAGGCCGGAAAGGCAGGCCGCCAGCGCCACCGCGATCTGCAGCCGGGGGAAGTCCAGGCTGCGGACGAAGCCGAGATTGGTCTCGATCAGGGGCAGCACCGTCGCTGCCACGAGCAGACCGGCGATGCCCTGCAGGGCGAGCGTGAGATACGTCAAACCTGGTCTCCGCCGCCGTGCGCCCGTCATGGAGCCGCCCAACCGGGCCATTCAAGGGGCCTGCCGCGTCGTCTCGCGCGACCGCCACGCGGCCCCGTATGACCGCCATGCGACCCCCGCTTCGACCGCCACGCGACCCCGTTTCGAGGCGCGCCTGACAATCGACGGATTCCGGTGGCGGTTCCGGCCTATTCGACCGTCACGGATTTGGCGAGGTTGCGCGGCTGGTCCACGTCTTTGCCCATGAACACGGCCGTGTGGTAGGCGATGAGCTGGATCGGCACGGCGTAGACGATGGGAGACACGACCGGGTCGAGGTCGGGCATGGTCACCGTCGCCATGGTGTCGAGGCCGGCGGCCGCCGCGCCCTTGGCGTCGCCGATGAGGATGATGCGCCCGCCGCGCGCGGCCACCTCCTGCATGTTCGACACCGTTTTCTCGAAGATCGCGTCGTGCGGCGCGATGACGATGACCGGCACGCTCTCGTCGATGAGAGCGATGGGGCCGTGCTTGAGCTCGCCGGCGGCGTAGCCCTCGGCATGGATGTAGCTGATCTCCTTCAGCTTCAGCGCGCCTTCCAGGGCCATCGGGTAGCTGGTGCCGCGGCCGAGATAGAGCACGTCGCGGGCCTTCGAGACCTCACGGGCGAGGAGCTCGATTTCGCCTTCCAGCTTGGTCGCGTCCGCCATCAGGCCCGGCACGGTGATGAGCGCGTCGACGAGTTCGCGCTCGCGCTCGGCGCTCAGGGTGCCCCGCGCCCGGCCCGCCGCGATGGCGAGGCACAGCAGCACCGTGAGCTGGCAGGAGAAGGCCTTGGTGGAGGCCACGCCGATCTCGGGGCCGGCGAGCGTCGGCACCACGGCCGAGGCCTCGCGGGCGATGGTGGAGGTCGGCACGTTGACGACCGCCAGGGTGTGCTGGCCCTGGCTCTTGGCGTAGCGCAGGGAGGCCAGGGTGTCGGCGGTCTCGCCCGATTGCGAGATGACGAGGGTCAGGCCGGCCGTGTCGAGGGGCGGCTCGCGGTACCGCGCCTCGGACGCGACGTCGATCTCCACCGGCAGCCGCGCCAGGGATTCGAACCAGTATTTCGCCACCAGCCCTGCATAATAGGCGGTGCCGCAGGCGGTGATCGAGAGCCGCGAGAGGTCCTTGAAATCGAACGGCAGCGCCTCTGGCAGGGCGACCCGGCCGTTGGCGAGATCGACGTAATGGGCCAGCGTGCGGCCCACCACCTCGGGCTGCTCGTGGATTTCCTTGGCCATGAAGTGGCGGTGGTTGCCCTTCTCCACCCGGTAGGCCTGGGCGACGATGCGCTGGCGCTGGCGCGAGACCGGGTTGCCGTCGATGTCGCGGATCGCGGCGCCCTCGCGGGTCAGCACCGCCCAGTCGCCCTCCTCCAGATAGGTGATCTCCTCGGTGAAGGGCGCCAGCGCCAGGGCGTCCGAGCCGAGATAGGTCTCGCCATCGCCGAAGCCGATGGCCAGGGGCGCCCCGTGGCGGGCGCCGATGAGGAGATCGTCGTAGCCGGTGAAGATGAAGCCCAGCGCGAACGCGCCGCGCAGGCGCGGCAGGGCAGCGGCCACGGCCTCCACCGGGCCCAGCCCCTTGTCCATCTCGGCGCTGACGAGCTGGGCCACGACCTCGGTGTCGGTCTCGCTCTCGAAGCGCACGCCACTGGCCTGCAGCTCGGCCTTCAGCTCGCGAAAGTTCTCGATGATGCCGTTATGGACCACCGCCAGCCGCGCCGTGGCATGCGGGTGGGCATTGGTCTCGTTGGGGCGGCCATGGGTGGCCCAGCGGGTATGGCCGATGCCGATGGCGCCGGGCAGCGGCTCGTCGCGCAGCCTGAGTTCGAGGTTGGAGAGCTTGCCCTCGGCACGGCGGCGATCCAGCCGGCCATGGGCCAGGGTGGCGACGCCGGCCGAATCGTAGCCGCGATATTCGAGGCGGCGCAGGGCTTCGACCACCTGTCCCGCCACCGCCTCATGCCCGACGATGCCAACGATTCCGCACATGGTCGCTTCTCTCACACGAGGGGCCGGGCCGGAATGGCGGAAGCGGGACAGGCTTCCGACGTCTCCGACCGGGATATTGGCGGTGGCCCACGCAAGGAGCGGCCCAAGCCTTCTGGAAGGGCCTTGTACCGGATCGGAACACGATCCGGCCAGGGCTCCTGCCGTCATGCCATATCCGAGGTCGAATTTGGCTCAACGCCTACATTCACACTTGTTAGCAAAATACTGAAGAGACTAGTTTTTCTTGGATCGAGACGCCTTCATCGCCTGCAGTGCCGCCCGCATCCCGCCGGCCATGCCCTCGATGATGCGCTGGCGGCTGCGGGCGATGGCGAGGGCATCGGCCGGCACCGAGGCGGTGATGACCGAGCCCGCGCCGACGATGGCGCCGGCCCCGACGCTCACGGGCGCCACCAGGGCGGTGTTCGAGCCGATGAAGGCCCCGGCCCCGATCTCGGTGCGGTGCTTGTTCACCCCGTCGTAATTGCAGGTGATGGTGCCGGCCCCGACATTGGCGCCCGGCCCGATCTCGGCATCGCCGAGATAGGTCAGGTGGTTGGCCTTGGCGCCCTCGCCGAGGCGGGCGTTCTTCATCTCGACGAAATTGCCGATGCGGGAGCCCGTCTCCAGCACCGCGCCGGGGCGAAGCCTCGCATAGGGGCCGATATGGACGCCCTGTGCCAGGGTCGCGCCTTCGAGATGCGAGAAGGCATGGATCACGCAATGGTCGCCGACCGTCACGTGGGGGCCGAACACCACATGAGGTTCCACGAGAACGTCCCGGCCCAACACCGTGTCGACGCTCAGAAAAACCGTTTCCGGCGCCACCAGCGTGGCCCCTCCGATCTGGGCCGCGCGGCGCAGGCGCGCCTGGATCGTCGCTTCGGCGACGCTCAACTGGACCCGGTCGTTGACGCCCTGCGCCTCGGCCTCGTCCACGGGCACCACCGCCACGTCGAGCCCGTCGTCCACGGCGAGGGCGACGGCGTCCGGCAGGTAGTACTCGCCCGCCGCATTGGCGTTGCCGATCCGCGTCAGCAGGGCGAGGGCATGGGGGCCGGAGAGGGCCATGAGGCCGGCATTGCACAGGGTAACGGCGCGTTCCTCCGCGCTCGCATCCTTCTCCTCGCGGATGGCGAGCACGCGCCCGCCCTCCGTCAGCACCCGTCCGTAGCCGGTGGGAGTCTCCGCCGTGAAGGCCAGCACCGCCACCGCCGCCCCCTCGGCCAGGGGCGCGCGCAGGCGGGCGAGGGTGGCCCCGGTAATGAGGGGTGTGTCGCCGAACGCGATCACCACGTCGTCGGAGCCCGCTTCCAGGGCTTCGCGGGCGGCCAGAACCGCATGGGCCGTTCCGAGGCGCTCCACCTGCGGATGGACCGAGGCGCCGGGCGCCGCGCGGGCGATCTCGGCGGCGACCGCCTTTTGGCCCGGCTCCACCACCACGGCGATGCGGGTCGCCCCCGCCTCGCTCGCGGCGGCGAGCACGTGGCCGAGCATGGTCCGTCCGGCCACCGCATGCAGGACCTTGGGCAGGTCGGAGCGCATCCGTGTGCCCTTGCCGGCGGCCAGCACGATGGCGGTCAGGCTGCGTCCGCCCGTCCTGGCGGGCTCGGTGGAATGGGGGGTCTGCGCCGTCATCGTCTCTCCGCCGCTGTCGGGCCGGGGGCCGGTTCGCGTCTCGTCCGGCTGCGCTACTGCGCGGCTTGCCGGGTAGCAAGCCTGCCCGGCCGGCGAGCCGGAGGCGCGGACGGAGGTCCGGTCCGCGCCGTCGCGGTCACTGGCTCTTGAGGATCAGGGTGATCAGCACCGCGGCCACACACACGAACATGACGACCCCGAGGACCAGGCTCGCCAGGGTGGTGGTGGAGATATAGGTGCCGGCGACGGTTCCCAGCATGCGCGTGACACCGCCTGCCGCCGGGGATGCGGCGTCACCGGGGTGGCCGCAGCCCGGGCAGGCGAGGGCCTGCGCGGAGACCTGTCGCGCGCAGGCAGGGCATGGGATCAGGGCCAATGAGGTGCCTCGTGTGAGGTGAACGACCCACGGAATCTGTCACAAGCGCGGCCATTCGGCCAGTCCGAGCCCCCTCGCCTGCCGTGCCCGGCGCTGGCCGGCCGCTCGCCCGTCGGAAAATCCGCGTTCCGTTGAACGGTTTCGGTTCTTTCCGGCTTAAGGTTGGGTTCAGGCCGTGCCGTGGTAAAGCCGGGACATACCGCATCGCACCCCGCGCCTTCCCGCGCCGACATTACAGGTCCAATGACGCCGACGATTCCGGGACTTCGCCGCGCCGTGGCAGAACCCTCCTCCAATGATCCCGTGGTGACGGGACCGCAGGACCGGAGCCGTCGGGAGCTTCTCTTGCAGGCGAGCGCCGCTGCGCTGGCCCTCTCCCTCCCCGGCACCGCCGCCCTGGCC
>NZ_VRVC01000152.1:0-11357 GCF_008040005.1 Methylobacterium sp. WL19 | reverse complement strand
GCGCCTGGGACGCCCCGCCGTGGCGCTCACCGACCTCATCGCGCCGTCGCTCGCGGAGGAGGGCGCCGACTGGGCCTCCACCTGTGGCCCGGCCGTGGCGGTGGCCCTGCTGGCCGCCGAACCTATCCAACACTGAGCCGAACGGGAGACCCGCATGAGCGCCACGCACAAACTCGCCCGCATCCTGGCCACGCGCTCCGGCGCGGGAATCGAGCTCGCCCTCGCCACCGAGAGCGGCCAGACCCTCAAGGTGCTGGCGAGCCAGGACCAGATCGACATGCTGGTGGACGAGTTGGAGGACATCCTCAATTCGCCGGTCGAGCCCGGCGACGACGAGCCGCCGGCCGCGGCGTGACGCGCCGCTCCCCTCAGTACGCGTCGCGCTCCTCGCGCTCCTCGTCCCCCAGCAGACCCCGGATCTGGTCGAGGCATCCCTGGAGGATGTAGGCCGCCGCCAGCATGTCCACGACCTCGCCACGCTTGGCCCGCGAGGCGTCCGCCGCGATCAGCGCCCGCGTCACCGCCGCCGTGGACAGGCGCTCGTCGCAGAACAGCACCGGCAGGTCGAGCAGGGGCTTCATGTTGCGCACGAAGGAGCGCGTGGCCTGGACGCGCGGCCCTTCGCTGCCATCCATGTTGAGGGGCAGGCCCATGACGAGGCCGCCGACTTGGTGAGCCTCGCACAGGAGGCGCAGGCGGGCGACGTCGGGCGTGAATTTCACCCGGCGGATGGTCTCGAGGGGCGAGGCGATCTGCCGGCCCACATCCGACAGGGCGAGCCCGATCGTCTTGGTGCCGAGATCGATCCCGATGAGGCGCTGGCCGCCCGCGGACGCCGCGACGAACGCCCGGACCTCGTCTTCCGTCACGAGACCTGACCCAGGAAGCTGGAGGGCAGGGGCTCGGCGCCCATGCCGAGAATGCCGCGCACGGCAGGACCCTGAAGCCGGCGCATGAGATCGGGGAGGTCGGCGCCCCCGAACCGCACCGATTCGAGATCGGCGCCCATCACCCAGATCTCGTATTCCCGGCGCTCGGTCTGGTCCGCACCGACGACCACGTCCCAGAACAGGAACTCGCCTGCTTCGGTCTCACCGAAGAAACAGGCGCGTTCGACCACGCTCGGATCGTCGCCCTCCACCTCGAAGCGATGCCCCTCCCGCGTCTCCAGCACGGAGGCGATGCTGTGCGCGATCAGTTCCGAACGGGTGCCGAGGTCCGCGCTCTCGGTGGGGCTCGGGATCGCGATGCGGAGGGAGCCGCAAGCGAGGCCGATTCCGCAATCGAGGCAAAAGCTGCGGTAGCTCTCCGGCAGCGGGAACCCCAGCTCCGTCTCCGCGCGGTCGAGATCGGCCGGATCGGCCTTCGGCCCGGCGGTGAAATCCGCGAACACCGTCTGCCACATGATGTCTATCCCCAACGCGACCCGATCCTACGTCCGAAGGGGAATAGCCGCACCGGGAGCGAATGCGCCATAAGCTCGTTAAGGATTTGATAACGATACGGAGACAGCATGAATCGGCGCGGCCGCCTCTCCCAGGTTCTCGGCATGTTACGGTCGCCCGGCAAAGGCGGCAGCGCCTGGAACGTCGACGCCACGCGCGAAATGCCGTTCCGGCACAAGCTCATGCTCGCCCTGGCCCTCGAGATCCTCGTCCTCGGCTTCCGGCAGTCGGAAACGCTCCGCCAGGACAAGGGGATCGTGGTCGAGGCTCCCTCTCATCCCGGCAACGCCATCGTCTGAGACGACGCTTCCGCCCGCCCCGGCGTTGCGGGGCCGCGAAGCCCGGTGCTATAGCCCGGCCTCTGAACGCGCGTTCCGGCGCAGGTCCCGAGGTCCGAAGGCAGCATGTCGGTCGACGCAACCACAGTGAGGCGCATCGCGCATCTGGCGCGTATCGCGGTGAGCGACGAGGAGGTCGCGCCGCTCCAGGGCGAACTCAACGCCATCCTCGCCTTCGTCGAGCAACTCTCCGAAGTCGATGTCGAGGGCGTCGAGCCGATGACCTCGGTCACGCCGATGGCGATGAAGAAGCGCACCGACGTGGTGACCGACGGCGGTCACGCTCGCGACATCGTCTTCAACGCCCCCGAGACCGAGGACCATTACTTCCTCGTCCCGAAGGTGGTCGAGTAGCACGCTCGATTTCGTGATGCGTGCCCGGCCAGGACCGCGCGGCGCCTGAGAATGGCGACGGGGTCCGGCGGGCTTTGAGGACAGCAGGCGGCATGACCCATCTCAACGAACTCACCCTGGCCGAGGCTCGCGACGGGCTGAAGGCCAAGGATTTCTCGGCGACCGACCTCGCCAAGGCCCATCTCTCGGCGATCGAGGCGGCGCGCGGCCTCAACGCCTATCTGCTGGAGACGCCCGAGCGCGCCCTGCAGATGGCGGAGGTCTCCGACGCCAAGATCGCCTCCGGCGAGGCCCGGCCCCTCGAAGGCCTGCCGCTCGGCGTCAAGGACCTGTTCTGCACCCACGGGGTCGCCACCACCGCCGGCTCGAAGATCCTCGAAGGCTTCCAGCCGCATTACGAATCGGCCGTGACCCACAATCTGTGGCGCGACGGCGCGGTGATGCTGGGCAAGCTCAACCTCGACGAGTTCGCCATGGGCTCCTCCAACGAGACCTCCGCCTATGGCGACGTGGTTTCGCCCTGGCGGCGGCAGGAAAACGGAACGCTCTCCGACACGAAGCTGGTGCCGGGCGGCTCCTCCGGCGGGTCGGCCGCTGCCGTGGCCGCGCATCTGTGCCTTGGCGCCACCGCCACCGATACCGGGGGCTCGATCCGCCAGCCCGCCGCCTTCACCGGCACGGTGGGCATCAAGCCGACCTACGGGCGCTGCTCGCGCTGGGGCACGGTGGCCTACGCCTCCTCCCTCGACCAGGCCGGCCCCATCGCCCGCACGGTGCGCGACTGCGCCATCCTGCTCGGCTCCATGTCCGGGGCGGATGCCCGCGACACCACCTGTGCCGACCTGGCCGTGCCGGATTTCGAGGCGGCGGTGGCGCGGGGGGTGAAGGGCCTCACCATCGGCATCCCGAAGGAATACCGGGTCGAGGGCATGTCCGCCGAGATCCAGGCGCTCTGGGACAAGGGCGCCGCGATGCTCAAGGATGCGGGCGCCACGATCCGCGAGATCTCGCTGCCGCACACCCGCTACGCGCTGCCGGCCTATTACATCGTCGCCCCGGCCGAGGCCTCCTCGAATCTGGCCCGCTACGACGGCGTGCGCTACGGCCTGCGCGTGCCCGGCAAGGACATCGCCGGGATGTACGAGAACACCCGCGCGGCGGGCTTCGGCCGCGAGGTGAAGCGCCGCATCATGATCGGCACCTACGTGCTCTCGGCCGGCTATTACGACGCCTATTACGTCCGCGCCCAGAAGATCCGCACCCTGATCAAGCGCGATTTCGAACAGGCCTATGCCTCCGGCGTCGACGCGATCCTGACCCCCGCCACCCCGTCCGCCGCCTTCGGCATCGGCGAGAAGGGCTCGGGCGATCCCGTGGAGATGTACCTCCAGGACGTCTTCACCATCACGGTGAACATGGCGGGGCTGCCCGGCATCTCGGTGCCGGCCGGGCTCGACGCGCAGGGACTGCCGCTGGGCCTCCAGCTCATCGGGCGCCCGTTCGACGAGGAGACGCTGTTCGCCGCCGCCCAAGTGATCGAGACGGCGGCCGGGCGGACCAAGCTGCCGAAGGCGTGGTGGGCATGAAAGCGCGACCATGACCGTTCCGGTCTATCCCTTCGACGTCTGGATCTGGGCCGCGTTCGATCCCGTCCTGATCGCCATCGCCCTGGTCATGGGCTGGAAGTCGGACCAGTTCGTGAAGGTCATCCTGGTCTCGCTGATGGCTTTCGCCATCTCGGTTATGGTGTCCTGGGCCGTCACGGCCATCGGCATCCCCTGGCCGGCGCCGATCAGCCATGACGGGCCGACCTTCTTCCCCATTCGCTGGATGGCGGGCTTCCTGTGGGGCACCCTCGGCTTCCTCGCCCATCAGCTCTATCGCCTGCGCGCTTGACCGCGCCGGCCGGTCCTTCCACCTTTCCGGTGCGGTTTCGCGCCGCGCAACACTGAATCCGGGCCATCATGACCGCTGCCGTGAACCCTAAGAAACTCATCAAGGGCGGCCTGCACGACTGGGAGGTCGTGATCGGCATGGAGATCCATGCCCAGGTCACGAGCCGCTCGAAGCTGTTCTCCGGCGCCTCGACGGAATTCGGGGGCGAGCCCAACGACCACGTCTCCCTGGTGGACGCGGCGATGCCTGGCATGCTCCCCGTCATCAACGAGGAATGCGTGGCCCAAGCCGTGCGCACCGGCCTCGGACTGAAGGCGCGGATCAACCACCGCTCGGTGTTCGACCGGAAGAACTATTTCTACCCGGACCTGCCGCAGGGCTACCAGATCAGCCAGTTCAAGGACCCCATCGTCGGCGAGGGCGAGGTGCTGGTGGACCTGCCCGAGGGTGAGACCATCACGGTGGGCATCGAGCGCCTGCATCTCGAGCAGGATGCCGGCAAGTCCCTGCACGACCAGAACCCGACCCAGAGCTTCGTCGACCTCAACCGCTCGGGCGTCGCCCTGATGGAGATCGTCTCGCGGCCGGATCTGCGTTCCTCCGAGGAAGCGCGCGCCTACGTGACCAAGCTGCGTACCATCCTGCGCTATCTCGGCACCTGCGACGGCGACATGGAGAAGGGGTCGCTGCGGGCCGACGTGAACGTCTCGGTGCGAAAGCCCGGCGAGCCGCTCGGCACCCGGTGTGAGATCAAGAACGTCAACTCGATCCGCTTCATCGGTCAGGCCATCGAGGTCGAGGCGCGGCGCCAGATCGCGATCATCGAGGATGGCGGTACCATTTCCCAGGAGACCCGCCTGTTCGATCCGGGCAAGGGCGAGACCCGGTCCATGCGCTCGAAGGAAGAGGCGCACGATTACCGCTACTTCCCCGACCCGGACCTGCTGCCGCTGGAATTCGACCAGGCCTATGTGGATGCGCTGGCCGAGGGTTTGCCGGAACTGCCGGACGCCAAGAAGGCCCGCTTCATCGAATCCTACGGCCTCTCCCCCTACGATGCCGGCGTGCTCATCGCCGAGCGGTCCTCCGCCGATTACTTCGAAGCGTTGGCCAAGGGTCGGGACGGCAAGGCCGCGGCGAACTGGGTGATCAACGAGTTGTTCGGCCGCCTCAACAAGGAAGGCCACAGCATTGAGACGAGCCCGGTCTCGGCGGACCAGCTCGGCGCCATCGTCGACCTCATCGGCGAGGGCGTGATCTCCGGCAAGATCGCCAAGGACCTTTTCGAAGTTGTCTGGTCCGAGGGCGGTGACCCGCGCGAGATCGTCGAATCGCGCGGCATGAAGCAGGTGACCGATACAGGCGCCATCGAGGCGGCGGTGGACGAGATCATCGCCAAGACCCCCGACAAGGTTCAGCAGGCCAAGGAAAAGCCGACCCTGCTCGGCTGGTTCGTCGGCCAGACCATGAAGGCCACGGGCGGCAAGGCCAATCCGGCCGCGGTCAATGCCCTGCTGAAGGCGAAGCTCGGGATCGAGTGACCCGCGCCGCGCCGTTGTCGAGGCTCTCATTTCAACCGGTTGCTCAAACCCGACAAAGACATCCTCGATCGGCCCTGGCGCATCATGGTCAGCGCCATGAGCCGGCGGGCGCGCGGAGGCGGCTAACGAGATGTCTTAGAGGCACACGTGTCGGCCCTCGTGATGGCACCGGTGGCGGGGCGGGCGCCCGTCAGCCACACATCTCCCACTTTTATCGGGGGGCATGGCGCTCGGGCGCGCGAACGGCACAGGAAAATCCCAAATGCCCCTCAGGCTCGACCACTCCTCCGTCGAGGAACTCAACCTGGCCTTGCGCCTGTATCGGCGCCTTCTCGTTCGCCTGCCCCTGATCCTCGTCCTGGGCTTCGCCGGGGTGATCGGCCTGTCCCGTCTCAGCACGGTCCTGTCGCCGCTCTACGGCGTCTATCTCCTCGGGTGGGGCCTGGAGACTTGGGGATTGCTCGGCCTCCTCGCCCTTCTCTTCGCGGAGCTATGGTGGGAGGGCCGCCAGATCGGCAAGGCCCTGAACCATCCGGCCCTGCTGGATGCGCCGATCATGGGGCTTATGGGCGGCCTCGGCGTGATCGGTGAGCGCGCCGCCGAGATCGGGATGGAGCCCGGATTCTTCCACGGCCCGCTGCGGCCGATCCGCCAGCGCTGACGAGACCATGGCGCTCGGCAAGCCGGTCCCTCGCGGGCGAAAAGCTTCCGAGATCGATCGCGAGAGCATCCAACACTTTCATGATCCGGCGGTATGAGGACGGCGGTTTTTTGCCCTGGGGGCTGAACCACGCTCTCTCAAAATCGGCGATCAGTTATGTGGGAAGGTTTGCGGGCCTCGAGGCTCGGACACGTCGGATGAAGACAATGGACCGGCGGCGGAAGCGGTCGAATTGGGGCATTCTGCGCATTCGAAGTCGTGCCGTATCGGCCGCTTCTGCGCCCCGGAGACCGCTTCCGTCCCGTGATTCGCGCTTGTGCTGCTCAACGTCCAGGCCGAATTAGTCCCGGATGATCGTCGCAGCATCCTGCTGGGGTGGAGTCATTCCCGTCTCCTGCCTCTAAGTTGGTCGCGATCGACAACCGATCTACGCCTCCTCGTTGCTTGAGCTGTGCTTTGTTCAAGAGCACATGATCAAGGTGCGACTGGATCGCCCTTACGTCAAGCCCCTATCTCGTCTTTCCGGCAACTGTATTCTTTCCCATTCCGCCACATCTTAAAAAGCGCTGCCCATTCAGGTGGTTGGCCAGGTGGTCGACAAAGTGGTCGGCAAAGGATCGTCCGCGTTCCGGGGCCGGATTCAGGCAACGTTCCGGAGTGCCACGCCGCCGCGCGAAGGTGCGAGATTGGGCATCCGTCCCATCGCCTCCGCGTAATCGGCCGCCAGTTCCGCCGCGCCGCGCAAGCCTCCCGGCTCGTCCCGGTAACCGCCCGTGCCGGCAATGGCGCCGCCCTGCCATTGCCGCTCGATCGCGGCACGCTCGGGCGTGCCGGCGAAGGCAGCGATGAAGGCATCCGCCGCCATGAGCAGGCGGCAGGCGCTCGGATGGTCGGCGACGGCGGCGGTGTAGTACCAGGGCGCGGGTGCGATGTTGCCGGGCACGATCTCGATGCGGCCGCGCCACGGGCTGTCGGCGCCGGTGCAGGCCCAGTGCATGATCGGCGCGTCCACGGCGAAGGCATCCACGACGCCCTCGGCCAGGGCGTCGTGGATGCGGCCCTGGTCGGTGATCGGCACGAGGCTGCCGAGGGTCGCCACCCGCCTTCCCTTGGCCTGCAGGTTCTCGGCCCAGCGCAGTCCGGCGGCCTCCAACGTGGCGTAGGCGCTCGGATCGTTGATGACGCCGAGCGTCCGGCCGTCGAGGTCGGACAGGCTGCGGATGCGCGTGTCGCCGGTCCGGCGCGCCAGCACGTAGTGGAGATGGGTATAGGCCTGCGAATAGGCGATGGCGCCGAATCCCGGGCTCGGCGGCAGGGCCGACCATACGATGTCGGCGGGCGCCTCGGAGGCGGTCCGGCCCGCATCGAGCAGTTCCGTGCACTGGTCCCAGGGGCATTCGACGAAGACCGGCGTGACGCCGAGGGACCGCGCGAAGGCCGTGGCATAGGCGATGTCGAGGCCGAGCAGGGCGCCGCCGGCGGCCTTGCGGAAGGACAACCCCTTGAAATCGGGCTCCACGGCGATCCGAAGGGTACCGCGAGCCCGGATGTCGTCGAGGAGATCGAAACCTTTCGGGCGGCGGGCGAGACCGTGCCGGGCCATGTCCGGCGCGGGCAGGCCCGAGGCGGCCGCCTGCAGCGTGGCATCGGCCAGAGCCAGGGCGCGGACGGCCTTGGCCTCCGTCCGGTCGATGCTGCTTTGCATGGCACCGAGAGCCTCACCGATGGAGGCGTTGCTGGCGCTGATCGCGGACAGTTCGACGCCGACACCGCCGAGCAGGGTTTCGATCCGGTCGGCGGTGGCCCGCACGGAACCGGCGAGTCCGTCCAGGGCATGGTCCGTCGAGACGCGCAGGGCAGAGAGATCGGCGCGGACATCGGAGAAATCGATGATGCCGGCCGCGTTGCGTGCGCTCTCCCGGGTCTGGTCGGCCAGGGCGCGGACCTCGGCGGCGACCACGGCGAAGCCGCGCCCTTGCTCACCGGCTCTCGCCGCCTCGATCGTCGCGTTCAACGACAGCATCCGGATCGTCGCGCCGATCCCGTCGATGGCGGCGACGATCCGGCTCGCCTCGGTGGCCTTGGTGTCGATGCGCGCGCCGATGCGGGCGATCTCGGCGTTGATCTCGCGCATGGCCTGACCGACCGCATCCACGAGCTCGCCGCGGAGGCGCTCGGCCGTTCCCGCCGCCGTGTCGCGGCCGACGCTGCCGAGCGTCGCCGCCAAGGAACGGTCGACGCCGGTCGATTGGCGACGGATCTCGCGGGTGAAGCTGGCGGCCTGTCCATTGGCGCGGGCGGCGTGACGCATGAGTGTCGCCATGCCGGCCACCGCGTCGGTGACGCCCCCGTCTCCGGGCGCCGCGGTCGGGTCGTTCTCAAAGGCGTCGATGGATTTCAGCACGTGACCCGACCCAGCCGAGAAGATGCCGGAAGAATCGCTCATGGTCCTTAAGCGCGGTTGAAACCGCTTCACGATCCGTGCTCAACTTCGCGCCAATACTGAAGAAGTTTTCACCTCTCCATCGCCCGGGCATACTGCCCCGAGGCATTCGGCGAAGCGCGACGTCTTCCTGGCCAGGGCTTCAGCGGGCCGCCGCCCCCGAAACACGCTCCTGCCCGGAGGAGGCGGAGGGTCCCGTGAAGCGGTCGCGCAGGGTCTTCCAGAACGTGCCGCCATGGGCACCGGGCTCGCCCACGGAGACGGTGGCGTTCATGCCGGCCACCAGGGTGACGCCCTCGGGAACCCTCTCGATGCGGATGCGCACGGGGACGCGCTGGGCGAGGCGCACCCAGGTATAGACCGGGTCGACATTGGGCAGGCCCTGCGTGCTCGGCGAGGCGTTGGCGTTGCTGATGCCGAGGGTGATGCTCTCCACCCGGCCGTCGATGAGCGCCGAGTAGCCGAGAAGCTCGGCCTTCGCCGCGTCGCCCACATGGATATGGGCCAGCTTCGTCTCCTCGAAATAGCCGTCGATCCAGAACGAATCGGTATCGATCACCGCGACGTTGACGGTGCCGGCGGCGGCGTAGTCGCCCGCGCGCAGGAGGAGGTTGGTGACGCGCCCGTTCACCGGCGAGCGCACTTCCGTGCGTCCTCGGTTGACCCGGGCCTGATGCAGCTGCGCCTTCGCGGAGGCGAGCGCCGCCTCCGCGATCTTGGCGGTGCCCGCATATTGCTGCTTCTCCTCCACCGAGGTGGAGAGGGTGGTCAGGGCCTCGCGCCGGGCCGCCTGGGTCCGTTTGACCTGAAGGTCGGCCTCGCGGTTCTCGAGCTCCGCCTGGGCGGTGGCGATGGCAATGTCGAAATCCACCGGATCGATGACGTAGAGCACATCGCCCTTGGCGACGGTCTGGTTGTCGGACACGCGCAGTTCGGTGATCTGGCCGGAGACCTGGGGCGCTACGCTGGCCACCTGAACGCGGACGCGCCCGTCGCGGGTCCAGGGCGCGGTGACGTAGAACTGCCAGACCAGGGCGGCGGCCAGGCAGGCGCAGGCCAGGATCACCACGATCGCCAGGAGCCGCACCACGCGCCAACGCCGGCGCCTCGCGAGGGACGGCACGCGCTCGCGGGAGGGGGGAGCGTCGGAGAGATCGTCGTCGGCCATTGTCAGGCAAGATCCATGTCGGCGAGCCACCTTGCTCAGAAGAGAATGATGAGAAGCGCGAGGATGCAGACGAAGATCCCCGCCTCGGCCAGCGGCGGGTTGGCGACGTAGCGGCTGAAGCGGATGCGGCTGAAGCCGAAGCGCAGGAGCACCATGATGGCCAGGGCCGCCAGCACATAGGCGACGAAGGGCGAGATCAGGACGCCGCCGAGATCGATGTCATGCCGCATGGGGCGCCTCCATCAGGCCGGTCGCAGGATGCCGAGGCGGCGTAGGAGGCGGTGCTGGCTCTCCATGATGCCGCCCGCCGTCACCAGGTCGCTGACGAGGCGGGCGATGTCGAGCCGCGTCGGGGCGCTCACGGATCGGCCGTGCCGGAGGAACGCACGAACGGACCGGGCGAGCGTGGCCGCGTCCGCCGCCTCCAGCCCCTCCCGCGCCTGCCTCGCGGCATCGTTCAGGGCGGGATCGTCGGGGAGGCGGCACAGCTGGGCATGGGCGCGGGCGGCGGCGGATTCCAGCCGGGCTAGGTCGAAGGCACGGTCCAGGCTCGCCGCGCGGACGGCGGCGCTGCTCGAGCTCCATTGCGAGAATTGCAGCAGCCGATCGCTGTTGAGGCTGGTGCGGGTGGTGGCGTCGCCGCCATCGCCGGCCAGCGCGTCCAGCACCGAATCCCGGGCCGAATCGAGGGCGAAGGCGCGGCGCTGGGCGGGCGAGATCGGCAGCACGATCCGCACCGCGACGAACAGGATGCAGGCCGCCATGGTCACTAGGAACGCGTTCGCCAGGAAGGTCTGTGCGTCGTAGGTCTGCGGGTTGGACGGCGACAGGAGGACCATGAAGAACACGAGCAGGATGAAGCCGATTCCGAAGGTCGGCGGGTTCAGGCTGAGAAAGCACGCCACGAAGATCACCGGCGCGATGGCGATGGCGAGCAGCGGGAAGCCCTGCTCGCCCCCCAGCACGCCGAAGAGCACGATTCCGGCGCAGAGCGCCGCCACGGGCATTCCGATGAGTACGCCCCGGGCAAAGGCCTTCGAATCCGGCGCGATGGCCGAGAGCGAACAGGTCGCCGCCACCTGCACCAGGGCGAAGGAGGTTGCGGGCCAGCCGGCGGCGATGAGGAGGAGGGCGGTGGCGCCAAAGGCGATTCCCACCCGCGCCGCGCCGCGAAGGGCCACGGGCATGTCGCGATGCGTCGGCAGGGCGACATCGCGCTTCGGTCGGCAGCCGGTGGAGAGGGCGTTCAATCCGTCCGCGGCGAAGGAGGCGGCGCGCGCGAAATCGAGGCCGCGCTGTAGCGCCAGGATCTCCAGGGGCTCGTTCGTCCCACCCTGGATCGCCTCATCCACCAGGGCACCGAGGCGATGCGCGGCCGCCTTGGCATCGGGCGTCCCGTCATCGGTGAGACCCAGGCAGATCCGGCGGGCCTCGGCGACGGCCGCGCTGTCGCGACCCAGCATCGCAGCGGCGGCGGTGAAGGCGCGGCTCGCCGCCGCCATGGCGTAGAG
>NZ_VRVC01000151.1:0-11416 GCF_008040005.1 Methylobacterium sp. WL19 | reverse complement strand
CCCCATTGCGCGGCCCCCCCGCCCGCCGAGGGGGCGCCGTTGAGCCCTCGCCGGTCTGTCGCCGACGCCATGGCGGCATCCAACGCCGCCCGCCTTGCCGATGCCCGGAAGCGGATCGACACCCGGTCGTTCAGCACTACATGGTCCGCCGCATGGGCGCAGGCCTATCCCGGCGTCGGGTGTCCCGAGTGGACCCAGAAGGAAGCCGGCATCCTGAAGAAGGCGCTTAAGGCCTCCTGGCCGAAGCGTCACGAGGGCCGCGTCCACGAGTTCCTGGAGTGGGTTGTCCTCTCCTGGGACGTGATCGTCGGGGCCAAGATGGGGTGGATGATCAAGAGCCCCCCGCCGGCCGTCCCCCAGATCGGCTTCGTCGCCCGGATGCTCCGGTTATTCCAGGACGCATGGGCCGAGCGCGAGGAGCTGCTATGGCGCGGCACTCAGCCCGGCGCGAAGCAAGAGGCCATCGCTCTGGCGAAGCGCGAGGGTATCCCGCTGGAGACGGCCAAGGCTCGTGTCATCGCCCTGGAGGCATCGGCCCGCGACCGCGCCGCCGCTGCCCGTATGGTCGCCGAGGCGAAGAAGGAACGCAGCCTCGCCGCCCGCGAAGCCTCGAACCGTGCAACACGTTTCACCGCCGCGAACCCCCACCCGCGCGCCCATGAGAACGTGAGCCAGCCAATCAACCTTGTCCCCGGCGAGCCGGACTGGAACGTCCCCGCCGTGTTTTTCGATGAGAGCAAGCTGTGATGCCTAGATAACTAAAGCAGTTCCGTCGGATTATATTGACGAGGCGGAATGTATTAAATAAAGATTTTAAATCTAGCTGATCAGATAGAGGGCTACCCATGGCGTATGCACAAGAGAGCGCGGCGCCGCAGGCTGTAAATGGCCTGATTGCCGCAACTTCTGTCCTTCGGACAACCGATCTTGGCTGTGACGTGGCTCTGGTTCTTATCGCAATCGATGGGCTAGGACAGAGGTGCGTGCCGACAGCGGCCATTCTCGCTACTGAACTCGGTATGCCTTATTCAACCGTTTGGCGTCACGTAATCACGCTGCTTGAGCGGGGTCTCGTGAGGACAAGCCCCGTTCCAAAAGCTAAGCGTCACGAAATTCACCTTACGGCCTCTGGAGAGGCAGCCGCAGCCCAGGCGTCGCAAGCGATCATGGCCGCAATAGGTGGGTCATTAGGCTCCTACGCAGCGTAATGGTAGTCTGGCAGGCTTAACGTCGGTTCGATCTTAGACCGCAAATATGCCAGCTCTTCTGATATCCGGCTTCGCCCTCACGACCGTAGCAGTAGCCGGCCGAGCGAAGGGCAGCGCTAAGCTTCTCGCGCCGGCTGCACGCTCGGTCGGTCTTGGGGGCATCCCCATGGCCGCCCCGGCATGCCTCATTCTCTACAGCCCAGGCCTGTAGAAGAGCCGTCGGAGACAGGGCCGCTGGCATTCGTGTTTGAGCGCTCGCTATCGGTACGCCGCTGACGATCATGCAGAGGATGTAGACTGGAAGCGAGTGGATCTCGGCCATTAAAGCGGCATCCTGGTACGCTCAATCGATCCCGGTGCTGTTTCGGCCGAGCTGCCCCAATCCGCAAGCGACTTTACCAAGGTTGCTGAGGTAGGTTCTCCGTCCTGGGCCTGATTCGCCCAACGTGGTTCGAATGGGGCGTCATGTGCCGGGGGAAAGTGAAAAGCCTGTTGTCTTCAGCCATCTGTTTGAGCACCGATACGATCCAACGACCAGTACATTCACCCCTTCCACGGTAACCAACGCCGAGATTCAAGAAGCCATCGTCACCCTTCGCGGGGACGAGGGGCTTTCGCTCAGCGTCGGCAATCCGGCCAACTTCCTGAAGGACTTCTTGCGGAGCTGGTCGCGCAATGCGCTCTGGCCGGAAGACGTCGCGGCCGCCGGGTACAGTGCACGCCAAGCCTACGGTTCAGGGGCCGTCTTCGATTTCGTGCCCTACCTGCCCGGTCAGACCGAGCCGTTCCCTTACGAGTACGACCTACCGGCGAGCGCACCCCTGCACCGGATCGAGAGCGTCTCCCTGCCATCCGCCGCGCGCGCGCTCGGCCGTGAGGACGAGCCGTGGCTGATCCAGGTGGCCGTCCACCAGCGGGTGCTGCCGACGCACTTCGCCCTATTTTCGGACTTGGACGCCGTCGATCTGTTCCACCTGCAGAACACGATCAAGGGGACGCCTGAGATCGACGCCGTCTTCCTGCTCACGTTCCGCGAGGGTGGGACGCTCAGGAAGGCGCTGGTGACCATGGAAGCCAAGAGGAACGAACCGATTCTGCCCGACCAGATCAAGAGCCAGATTGCCTACATGGCGAAGCAATGCCGCGTCCGGCCCGGCTTGAGCGACGTCGAGTTCATCGTGCCGGTCGCGGCGGCGACCCGGAAGCCTTCCCGCCGGCTGGGCATCTTCGAAATGCGGCACATCTCGGTGGCGGACGGTGTCACCGCCCATGACGCCAAGGCGGCGCACACCCTTCCGCTCGTCATCTCGAAGGTGGTGGGATACGATTTCTTCCCGCCCGTCTCGGGCATCTGACCGGCATGGACACCCGCACGCCGGAGCAACGCCGGCGGATCATGCAGTCCGTCGGCCAGAAGGACACCAAGCCGGAGGTCGCCTTACGGCAAGGGCTTCACCGGCTGGGGTACCGGTTCAGGCTTCATCGGAAGGACCTACCTGGACGCCCGGACCTCGTGTTCCCCTCACGCAAGAAGGTCGTCTTCGTCCACGGTTGCTTCTGGCATGGCCACGGATGCGCGAAGGGGCGCCTGCCCAAATCCCGCCCCGAGTTCTGGGTGCCCAAGATCGAGGGCAACAAGGCCAGGGACGCGCGCGCAATCGAACGCCTCACGAAAATGGGGTGGGAAACCCATATCGTCTGGCAGTGCGAGATGAAAAATTCCGAGCGTGTGGCCGAGGAACTTGCTACGTTCCTGGGGCCCCCAGGGCGGTCAAAGGAAGCGGCCGAGGGTTAGTTCGGTCGCTCGAACGGAGTGATCGTGCGTCCCATCGGTATCGACCTTTTCAGCGGTGCAGGCGGCCTCAGCCTCGGGTTTGAGCAGGCCGGTTTCGACGTCCGCGCTGCGGCGGAGATCGACCCGGTCCACGCTGCCGTCCATAAGTTCAACTTCCCCGACTGTGCCGTGCTCGCCCGCAGTGTCGTCGGCCTGTCCGCGGCCGAGGTCCGCAAGGCGGCCGGGCTCGGACCGGAAGACGGCATCGACGTCGTCTTCGGCGGCCCGCCCTGCCAGGGCTTTTCCATGATCGGCCACCGGGTCCTCGATGATCCTAGGAACCGACTGGTCCATGAGTTCGTGCGCCTCGTGCACGAACTCGATGCCAACTACTTTCTGTTCGAGAACGTGAAGGGGCTGACCGTCGGGAAGCACCGGGCGTTCCTGGACGAACTCGTGACCGCCTTCCGGAACGTCGGCTACGACGTTGCGCTGCCGTGGCAAGTCCTCGACGCCGCGAATTTCGGGGTTCCGCAGCACCGCGAGCGCCTGATCCTCATGGGCGCGCGCCGCGGGCTTCCGCTGCCGGCGTACCCCACTCCGACGACTCGACCAGCCGACCGGATGCCCGGCCTCCAGGACCTCCCGGTGGGACCGTCCTGCAAGGACGCCCTCGACGATCTGCCGGACGCCGACGGCTTCGATGCGCTCGACCTGACGGATGCTGTGCGCACGGAGGCATTTCGCGCGCCCAGCCGGTACGCCTCGGAGATGCGGTGCCTGTCGAACAACGCCTGGCACTTCGGCTACCCGCGGCGGTGGGACCCGGGCATGATGACCTCATCGTGGCGCACCGAACACACGCCGGTCTCGCAGGCACGTTACGCCGCGACGACCCCGGGGCAGACGGAACCGATATCCCGGTTCTACAAGCTGCGGCCCGACGGCCTGTCCAACACCCTCAGGGCCGGCACCGACGGCGCCCGGGGCGCCTTCACGTCCCCGCGCCCGATCCACTACGCACGACCCCGGTGCGTGACCGTGCGCGAGATGGCGCGGCTTCACGGCTTCCCTGATTGGTTCAGGCTCCAATGGACGAAGTGGCATGGCGCCCGCCAGATCGGCAACGCCGTGCCGCCGCCGCTCGCGCGGGCCGTGGCTGCGGAGATCGTCCGCGCGCTCGGTGTCGAGCCTAAGCGGCCCCGCAATGCCATCGAGCTCGGCTCGGTCGACCTCCTGTACATGGGGATGTCCGAGGCCTCCCGGCACTTCGGCGTCCCAACTCCGTCGAGCAAGCGCGACCGCAAGAGCGGGGCTCGCAAGCGCTCCCAGGTAGAGACCGAGGCGGCCCGCCTCGCCGCCTTGGAGGCCATGCATGGCTAAGGCGGTCGAAGCAAAGACCGCCTACCGGGCCATGATCGTGAAGATCTTCCTCGAACACTACGAGGAGGGGGCGACGGAGTTCGAGTTCACGCGCCGCGAGATCGTCGCGGCGAAGGACTTGCTTGCGCCCGACCTTGACCTGAACCCAGGGGACGTGCCCTACACCTATCGCTATCGACGAGCGATGCCGGACGAGATCCTGGCGACGCAGCCTGCCGGCATGGAATGGATTATAGAGGGCGCCGGCCGGGCCAAGTACCGGTTCAAGCTCGTCAAGTTCACCCGCGTGCTGCCCCGGGAGGACCTCGTTACCATCGGCATCCCCGACGCGACGCCGGAGATCATCCGGGCCTACGCCCTGGACGACGAGCAGGCTCTGCTGGCCATCGTCCGCTACAACCGTCTGATCGACACGTTCCTGGGCCTCACGACCTACTCGCTCCAGAACCACCTGCGCACGACCGTGAAGGGCATCGGGCAGATCGAGATCGACGAGGTGTACTTCGGCATCGACCGCTACGGGTGCCATTACTGCATCCCGGTCCAGGCCAAGGGGGGCAACGACCAGATCGGCGTCGTGCAGACGGCGCAGGACATTGCATGGGTCGCCCAGCGCTTCCCGGGCATGCGGTGCCGGGCGATCAGCGCACAGTTCATGCCCGGCGAGCGCGTGGCCATGTTCGAACTAACCGTCCAGAACGACGAGATCAGGGTTGTCGATGAGCGCCACTACAGGCTCATGCCCGCACGCGACCTCGACCGGGCCAGCATCGTCGCCTATCGCGAATGACCCGGCAGAGACACAAGACGAACCTGACCACTGATGCCGGCCCGGTACGACGGCTCGCTGGACTAAGTGGCGCGCCCACGGGGAATCGAACCCCGGTCTGATCCGTGAGAGGGACCTGTCCTAACCGCTAGACGATGGGCGCTTTCTCTGCCCCTATATGCACATCTGCCCGCTATGGCAAACGACCAGTATCCAATCAGAACGTTCATCTCAAAAATGCGTACCCGGGTGTCCCTGGGTACTATGTAAAACGTGCCGGATTGTCGGATTTTGCGAGGACGACGCCCTTTTTGGTGAGGCACTTAGGTGTTACACATTCGGCCGTGGCATTCTCGCTAAGATCCTGTTAGATCAGCCTTTTTGCCTAGCGGGGTTACTGTCCTGCCGGGCCCACCACTCGCTCCCCGCGAACGACGGAAATTCGCGTGTTGCGGGAGACGTGCGCAGTCTCAAGGATTTAGCGAACGGTTGCCGTTGGAGACGCTTCTCCGAGGCGGTGCGCTTTTGACCTCCTGCCAATTCCCTCGGGAACCGCGGGATTGCGCCGGCGGCAGCAGACCCGCTGCCCGACCATGGCAGTGCCCATCCTCATGATCGACGTGAGGCTCCACGCGCTGCTCGAGGCCGCAGCCGAATGCACGATCGGCTGATTGCCCCTCCTGCCGGGGTGAGCACCGGAGGCGCGAAGGCACTGTTCGCCGAACTGCGCAAACCTGCCCAGCTTCCGCAAAAGGACGATGGCTCCCAGCCGATCGGCCTTCTCAAATCCTGACGCGCCCGAGGCGCACCATGCGAGTGGCACCGTGCCCCCCGCTTCCATGCCCGGCCGGCGCATGGCAGCCGCGGGGTCATGCGGAGGCGATCGATCGCCTTGCTATCATGACGACCTGATCGGGGGTCGGCGGGTTGGCCGGATGGTGGCTCAGGCACAAAGGTGTGCGCAGCTTTGCCGGCTTCCCCGATCCCTCGGTGGCGAAGTAGAATTCGCCCGCGCCGAGTTTGCCGATGTCGCTGGCCGCGCCGCCGCTCGCCGCCATGATCTCCTGGGCTGCGGCGATGGTCGCGGGTGCGCTCTGGCGGCCGAAGAACTGCGTCGTGCAGTTCGAGACGATTTGGTTGTGCAGGCCCTTGGGCACCTGGGTCGCAACGACCATGCCCAGCCCGTACTTGCGTCCTTGCGCCACGAGCTTGATGCCGCTGCCGAGACTCGGACAGGCTCTTTGCGACGGCAGGAAGGTCTGCGCCTCGTCTACGACGTAGAGCATGCCGCGCGGGCTCGGATGCGTCTTGATCCAGCCGAACAACGTCATCTGCAGGCGATTTACGAAGTCCTCCCGCGCCGCCTCCGAGGCGAGACCGGCGAGGTTGATCACCGAGATGCGGGTGCGCGCCGGGTCGGAGCCGAAGAACAGGACCTGCGGGTCGAGCACGCTGCCCCTGGCTTTCAGGAGCGGGTTCGTGGCCACGGCCGCGTGCAGCTCGTCGGCCATCCCGGCGGCGATCCTGGTCGCGCCGCCGATCTCGCTCACGCCGTCCGGCAGGTCGGCGAGCAAGGCGGTGAAGTCCGCGAGGCTGCCGCCGCCACGCTCGGCGAAGCGGCGCAACGCGTCGGCCAGCACGCCGCGCTGGATCGTCTTCCTCGCACCGGCGAGGGGTCCCACGGTCTCGGCCGCCATCTCGACGGCTTGTCCCCGCTCGTCAGCGTCCTCGCCGAGTCCCGAGAAGTCCGGCAGGACGGACAGAAACAGCGGATTGCCGGCGGAGACCCCGGGCGTCCAGACCACCACCTCGACGCGCTCGGCGTAGCGGGCGGCCTTGTCGGCGTCCTCCGGGGTGAAGGCCGTCGGCCGCTCGGGCCAGGAATCGCCGAGCCGCGACAGGTCGTTGTTCGGATCGACCACGATGGCGGGGATGCCGGCGAGCGCAGCCTCCTCGACCAGCCGGCGCACCAACACCGTCTTGCCCGAGCCGGAGCCGGCGATGATGGACGTGTGCCGCGGCAGCAACCGCAGCGGAAGTGACACCGGCGGCGCGTCCGGCGTGAGGCGATGACCGACCGGGATGGCGTCGGGCAAAACGGTCGGAGCAGACTTGGAAGGGGCCGTCGGCGGCTTTGCCGCGTCCGGGTTCTCCCTCGGCATCCGCACCACGGAAGTCGCACTCGTGTCGACGATCCCGGTGGAGTCCGTCCCGTCCGCGAGGACGGGGATGTCGGCTCCTCCCGACTCGGCCAGACCGGCTTGCCGAAAGAAAGCGGTGGCGCGCACGAACCTGTGCGCCCGCAGCCAAGCCTCGAACCGGTCCTGCCGCCCCTCCTCGGCGGAGCTCGCGTGCAGGTCGCGCAAGGCGACGAAGGTGCGCAGGTCGTCCTCCACCGGGTCGATCAGCACACCCTTCGCCGCGAGGAAGGCGTCGAACAGCTGCTTCGTCTTGGCGCCGCCGGGCACCGGAGCGCGGCGCACGATCACCAGGCTTCGGTCGGGCATGCGTGCCGAGATGCCGGAGGCGGTCAGCGCGGCACGCAGGCGCGCCTGGAAGGCGATGGCGTTCTGCTGCAGCAGCGCGCGGTAGCACACATGCCGTTCGTGGTCGTTCCGGTCTCGGTCGATCAGGATCAGCCGGCCGTGCAGAGGCGGGATCTTCTGGTCGGGTTCGCCCTTGCTCGCCACGTCGAGCGCATCGTCCGGATCGTCCTCGAGCGCGTAGAGGTCGAAGGCCGTGCGCAGGATCTCCCCGAGAGCCGCCTCCTCGTCGAGCAAACCGGCGATGTCGGCGTTGCGCTTGGCCCGGTCGAGGTCGAACGCGGCGTCGGCGGTCGCGTCACGCGCCTGCCCGTCAGGGGCTTGGACGAGGCTGTCACACACGGTGACGGCCCCTCGCGCGAGGCAATCGCGCCGGAAGGCGTCGCAGCGCATCAGGAGCGTGCGCGGCATCATGCCGGAGCGGGCGGCGTCCGCGATCGCGGCGTCGCTGTAAGGCCAGGTCGGGTAAGGGGGCTCGAATCCCGCTTCCGCGTAGGCCGGGGCAAGCCGGGCGCGGATCAGCGCCGACGCGGCGGTCCGGTCGTTCATGCCCTGCAGCAGGACGGGCGTCACGTATCGCTGCAGCAGCGGCGTCAGGGCCCGCTCCTGCAGCCGCTCCCAGGAGTTCTGGAGGCAGGTGATGACCGTCATGCCGCGGTGACGGACATCGTGGAGTTCCAGCAGGCCGGAGGCGAGCACCTCCGCCAGCCCCTGCCTGCCCTCGAACTCGTCCTGTCCGACGAAATGGCTCGCGTCGATCACACCGTCGATCTGGTCGACGGCGACCAGGATCGGACCGCTCAGGCTCATGATCCACGACATGCCCTCGACGAGTTCCTTCGGCGTGGGCGGCGGGCGGAGAAACCCGAGTTCGGCGCGGGCGACCGGGTCGGCGTCGTAGCCCTGCAGCCATGCATGGGCGAGGCCCACGGCGCCGAAATCGTTCGAGCGCAGCAGACACAGGGCGCGGAACACGTCCTGGTTCTTGAGCGCGCTCCCCATGTCGACGCTCATCAACGCCTTGACGAGAAGGACGACGATCTTGCGCGTGTCGACGTCGGGGGTGTTGAACGCCTCCTCCACATGCCTTTCGACCTTGAACTGGCGCGCCACCCCGGCCAGCACGGCGTCGGATTGGCGCCGGCCGTCCGGCATCTGATGCAGCATGGCCGTGAGGAAGCTCAGCGCGGCGCTGCGCCAGAACTCCGACAGGCCGAGGACGTCGAGCATCACGAACCAGCTGCCAGAGCGCCAGGCCTCCCGTCTCAGTTGCCCGACGAGATGCGTCTTCCCGACGCCCGACGGGCCGATGAGCACGCGCCCCATCGCGCGGGAGGCAGGACCGGGCGCCTCCCCGTGCAGATCCGCGATGATCCCGGGTGGGAGCGCATCGTTCGGGCCGCCGGTCGGCTCCACGTCGAGCCACACGCTGTCGAGGGTGCGCACCCAGTCGAAATCGACCCGGCGCAGGGCGTCGAGGGCGTCGCTCATGACTGGATCCAGAGGATGTGGAAGGGTTCGCCCGCCGGGCTGAACGCCGCTTCGCGCTCATCGGCGGAGAGCGACTTCGGATCGCTGAGCTGGCTCAGCCGCGCCGTCGGATCGCCGGCCAGGATGGCCGCGAGCCCGGCATCGACGGTGGTGCGGTCGAGTTCGCTCAGATGCGCGCGCAGCGCGCTGAGGCGCACGGCCTGTGCCTTCTGCCCCTCCGTGAGCGCGAGATAGGCGGCCTCGATGCGGGCGCGCACCTGCTTCTTCGTGAGCTTCCTTGGCTTTGCCGAACCCGGTGGTGCCGCCTTCGCGGTGCGGCTGCGTGTGGGCTTTGCAGGGAGGGACTCGGCAGAGGGGGACTCGGCAGGACGTGGCCCGGGCGTCGCCGGCGTGCCAATGAGGCCGGCCAGCGTCTCGCCGGTCGTGGCGAGATGCCGGTCGATCCGCTCCAGCCAGTCCTGCAGGACGCGGAAATTCGCAGGGAGCGGGTCGCGCAGGTGCTGGCCTGCCCAGTTCCAGCCCCCGTCCGTGACGGTCAGCCGGATGGAGCGACCCTGCTTCTCCTCGGAGAGGTACCGCCCGGAGACCAATGCCCTGCGATCGGCGGCGTCGACCTTGGGCACGACCTCGCTCTGCAGGGCACTGCCGTGCTTGCCCAGCAGGCACCAAAGGATCAGCGCCTGCTTCGGCGTCGGCGTCTGGCTCATCGGATCGAACCCCTCATGTCGCGTCTATCGGTAGGCTGCGGAGCCGGACGACGGAGCGGATCTTTTCGATGGCCCGTCGAAGATCGGCCTCGACCTGCTCGTTGGTGATCCGCAGCACGAGGTAGCCCGCCGTCAGCAGGGTATAGTCCCGGTGGCGGTCGTCGGCGTATCTCGCAGCGCTGCGGTGCTCGGGTCCGTCGAGTTCCACCACGATGCGGTGCGCGCGGCAGAGAAGGTCGACCCGCGGCGGCTGCCCCCAGCCGCCGACGGGCACGGCTTCGTTGCAGCAGAACAGACCGCGCAGTTCGGCGTCCTGCTGCAGGGCCGTCTCCACCCGCTGCTCGATCGCGCTGGCGGGATGGGCCTTCGAACGCGGCGGGAGGAAGCGCTCGGCGACCGGAGGGGGCTCGCGCACGATCTCGCAGGCGCCGTAGAGGATGCGATCGTAGGGGGTGGAATCGGGCGGCCAAGCCGGCAGCGCCATGACGATGGCCGCACCATGGCCCATGCACCATTCCAGGGCCTCGATCACCGGCGCGGCGCGGGCCGGCGATGCGGGATTGATCTCGCCGATCAGGACGACGCCGGACGGGTCGATCGCGTGCAGCAGCTGAACGAACTGGAGTTCCCGCGCGGCTTCGCGGAACCGGGGTGGGTGGCCGGCGCCGGCCCGCCGCCGTGCTGCCCTGAGCCAGGGACCGGATACGATCGGATCGAAAGAGTGATCCGTGTCCGCGAGGCCGCCATCATCCCGCCCATGCCAATGCGGCCAGCGGCTGAGCGCGAGATCGGCGAGATCGTCGAGGAGGCGGTCGAGCACCGCCGCACCGGTTCGCAGACCGTCGGTGACAAGCAGGAACGCGCCGCGGGCGTGATCGTCATCGGCGGTGAGGGCTTGGGCGATGCCGTCGCAACCGATGTCGACGACGACGAGCCGACGGCCCGGCGCCAGCCGGAAGACCCGTTCGGCGAGTTCGGTCCGCTCCAGGCGCGGCCTCGCCCTGTCGCTAAAGGCGGCGGCCGTTTTCACGATGAGAGACTTACGCTGAGACTGTGCATCGCGCGTCGGGTCGTCCTCGATCTCCTGTCGTTGGTCAAGGTTGCAGACCAGCACAGGTTGTCCTTCTTGGCTACCCGACCGCCCATGTGACGAAGTATCAGGCCTGGCAGGCCACGGCGGACCTCTCTTCTTCGGCACCCGGCCTGTCATATCAGCGTCCGGGCGACGACCTATGAGGTCTTCGGCCCGTCGCGCGCAGCCGAGGAAAAGCTCCTTTGGACGACCTTGCCCGATACGCCCTGTATTTCACCCCTGCTCCGAGTTCGGCGCTCGCCGCCTTCGGCGACGCGATCCTGGGAGCCGGCCCGGCGCCCGGTCCTGACGCGCTCCGGGCCATCCTCGCGGCCAACACGGCCGAGCCGCGCGTCTACGGGTTCCACGCCACCCTGAAGGCGCCGATGCGCCTCGCCCCGGACGCGACCGAAGCCGATCTCCTCCATGCGGCCGCGGCCCTGGCGGCGCACCGGAGCCCCCTGCCCGT
>NZ_VRVC01000150.1:0-11510 GCF_008040005.1 Methylobacterium sp. WL19 | reverse complement strand
TCCGACCCCCGAACGGGCGACGCCGCCCTGCGCCAGCGCGGCGTCGCCCGTTCGGGGGTCGGAGGAGGTGAGGTCATGGGCCGGCCCGAAGCAAGACGATCGTGATCGCGGTCAAGCCGCCGTCGGGGCCGAAGGTTGCGAGGGACCTCTCGGTTCGAGCGTCGTCACAGCCGCTCGATCTCCGCCAGCAGCGTCTCCGAGAGGGTGATCCCTTCCTCGGCGGCACGGGCGCGGGCGGCGAAGCGGCGTGTTCCGGGCAGCCGCGCGCCGTCCTGTTCCGCCACCGAGCGGGCCATCACGGCGAAGCGCTCCAGGGCATTGCCGGCAAAGGCCGTGGCGTCGATGGCGAGGATGAGCTGGCCGGTGGCGGGAGGCTCGCCCTCGGCATCGAGGAAGGACGTGGCTTCGCTGGCGAAACGCGCTCCGGTGAGGCCGGCGGCGAGCAGTTCCACCATGAGGGCGAGGGCCGTGCCCTTGGCATCGCCCAACGGCACCATGGTGCCGGCGAGCGCCGCCACGGGGTCCGTGGTCGGGTTGCCCTCAGCGTCGAGGGCCCAGCCCTCGGGGATCGCCTCGCCGCGCTGCTTGGCGGTGATGATGTTGCCGCGCGCCACCTTCGACAGGGAGAGATCGACGATGACCGGCTCCGCCCCCGGCAGCGGGCAGGCGAAGGCGATGGGGTTGGTGCCGAAGACCGGCCGGGTTCCGCCCCAGGGCGCCATGGAGGCGGGGGCGTTGGCGAACAGGATGGCGACGAGACCCTGTTCGGCCAGAGCCTCCACCGGCCGCCCGGCCGCCCCGCAATGGTGCGAGCGCCGGATGGCGGCCGCGGCGATCCCCTGTGCGCGGGCGATCTCCGGCAGGAGGGCGATGGCCGTGTCGAGGGCCGGATAGGCGAAGCCGTGGGCCGCATCGATGGCGAGCAGTCCCGGTTTCGGCCGCGCGCTCGTGACGACGGCATCGCCGACGACCTTGCCCGCCCGCACCTGTTCGCCATAGGCCAGCAGCCGCATGAGCCCGTGGGTCCGCAGCCCGTCGGCTTCCGCCGCGACGAGGGCGCGGGCGACGCTCTCGGCATTAGCAGGCGCGGTTCCGCAGCGGACCAGGGTGTCCGTGGCGAGGCGATGGGCGGCGTCGAGTCGAAGGATCGGCATGGCGTGGCCTTAAGACAGCTCTCCGTGGCCTGTCGAGGGAGAAGTCCGGCTCCGCACCGGGCATCGCCGGGGTCGGCTCTAAGCTGAACGTTCCCGATGGTATGATTTAAGACAAAGCAGCCGGCGGATAAGCTGAGCCGTGGTCGTCAGCCGGTGTGCGACGTATTCTAAAATGAAAATTTCCGGGGCGTTATTTCATTGAACCATGTGGGCAGTGCGACGTTATTAGGTCAATTTCGTAAGACATGAGGAAATAGACTATGCAGATCAAGACATTCGCCATCGCTGCCGCCTTCGCCGTTTCGCTGAGCGGCGCGGCCTTCGCCCAGACGGCCGCTGGCGGCGGAAGCGCCGAGGGCAACATGAACAATCCCGGCAGCGTGAAGAGCAACGGTGAGAAGGGGGCGGAGCGCATGGGCGGCGCCAACACCACCGGCTCCACCATGGCTCCGGGCATGGCGACCGACGTCCCCTCCAATGCGACGCCGGGCGCGCCGGCCGGCTCGAATGGTGGCAACGCCGCCACCGGCAGCGGTGCGGCTCCCAGCGGCAAGTAAGGTTTCGGGGCGCCCGCCACAAAGGCGGAGTGCCGGATGTATGAAGAGACCGCCCCGTCCGCCGAAAGGCAGGCGGGGCGCTTTCATATGGGGGCCGGAAGGTGTTCGGGCGGCCAGTACATTCTCTCGAAAAACATGCTCACGATTTATCGGTGATTAACCAACTTCGCGCTGAATGGGAGGCATCAAGGTTGATGGTTCCCTAAAACGACATGGACGATCGATGTGACCTTCGCGGGGCTCTTGGCGGAGCTTGGCGAGGTCGTTCGAGGGCCGTGCGGGCAGGGTACGCGTATCCGAGTACAGCCCGCATGATCGACGATGCGTCCACCTATCGCCGCCGCCCACGCCGTTCCCGGCCGCGCAGCCGCGTTCTTCTGAAGACGGCCGTCGTCGCGCTGTTCGTCGCGACCTTTCCCCGGTTGACCGGGTTGGACACGCCCGTGCCCGCCGCGACGGCGCCATACGCCGGCCGGCAGGTCTCCCCCGAGGCAACGCCCGCCGCCGCCGTCCGCAGCTATGCCTGGATGCTCGACCCCTCCCCCGCCTTGGGTGCGCGGACGCCGGACTGGCGTGCCTCTGAGCCCATGCAGGTGGCCGGGTTCGCGGCCCCGCAAGCCTCGCCCGTCGAGATCGCCCCCGGTATCGCGCTCGCCGCCGTGGCGCCGGCCTCCTCAGAACTCGCACCCGCTTCAAGGCCGCTCCAGCAGACGGCCCGCCTCGTCCAGCCGATGCCCGCCCCGGTGCCGCGGCCCTTCGACCTGAAGCCCCTCGCCCGCGAGCCGCGCCTCGCCACCCGCCGCCCGTCGTCGCGGACGGTGGTGGCGGCCCGCCAGGACGTGGAGGCCGAGCGGTCGTTCTTCGAGACGGTGTTCGGCCGGCGTGATCCCGAACGCAGCCCCGCTCCCGCCCTCGCCTATGCCTCCGCCGATACGGGCGCCATCGATCTGAGCCAGCGCCGGGTCCTCGACCGCGTGCCCGCCACGGCGGGCGGCGGGACCGCGATCTACGACATCAGCGCCAGCACGGTGACCCTGCCGAGCGGAGAGCAGCTGGAGGCCCATTCCGGCCTCGGCCAGCACATGGACAACCCGCGTCTCGTCCATGTCCGCATGCGCGGGGCGACGCCCCCCGGCACCTACGATCTGACCGAGCGCGAGGCCCTGTTCCACGGGGTGCGCGCCATCCGCCTCAACCCCGTGGGCGGCAGCGCCGCCATCCACGGCCGCGACGGCATCCTCGCCCATACCTACATGCTTGGACCGAGCGGCGCGTCCAACGGCTGCGTGGTGTTCAAGGACTACAACCGCTTCCTGCAGGCCTATCTGCGCGGCGACATCCGCCGCCTCGTGGTGGTGGCCGGCCACAAGGGGGACGCGCCGGCCTCGTTCACGGCGAGGCTGTTCGGCCGCTGATCCCCGGTCGTCTCCCATCCGGCCGATACCCGTCCGACATACTCTTGCTACGCCCCGAGGTTAGTCAGAGACGCGTCCTGCCTGTCGCAGGCCAACCTCGTGGCGTGCCGTGGCAGAGCGGCAGTCTTTCCTGCCGAGGCGGCAAATGACTTATGTTTGATCGTGGTATTTTTCGGCGTCAATAGCCTGTCTTGATTCATACAAAGCGCGTTGCGATATGCTCAAGCTCGAACTTGCTTGAACCGGTGCAATCGACATTCTGGAACTCATGGACTCGGCTGGTGTTTTCCACCGGAGCCCTCGGCGACGGGGTTCGGCCCTGCGGCGTCAAGGCCGCCACGGGCGGTCCCGGCGATTGTCCTGACATTCCGGTTTCGAAAGAGCGCAATGAAAGCACTGTGTTGGCACGGCAAGGGTGACATCCGCTGCGATACGGTGCCCGATCCCCGGATCGAGGATGCGCGCGACGTCATCATCAAGGTGACGTCTTGCGCCATCTGCGGCTCGGACCTCCACCTGATGGACGGCCAGATGCCGACCATGGAGAGTGGCGACGTCCTCGGCCATGAATTCATGGGCGAGGTGGTCGAGGTCGGCCAGGGGTTCACCAAATTCAAGAAGGGCGACCGCATCGTCGTGCCCTTCAACATCAATTGCGGCGAATGCCGGCAGTGCAAGCTCGGCAACTGGTCGGTCTGCCAGCGCTCGAACCGCAATGCCGAGATGGCGGCCGCGCAGTTCGGCTACACCACCGCCGGCCTGTTCGGCTATTCGCACCTCACCGGCGGCTATGCCGGCGGCCAGGCGGAATACGTGCGCGTGCCGATGGCCGATGTGGGACCGATGCTGGCGCCGGAAGGCGTCGACGACGAGTCGCTGCTGTTCCTCACCGATATCCTGCCTACCGGCTGGCAGGGTGCCGAGCATTGCGAGATCAAGGGCGGCGAGATCATCGCGATCTGGGGCGCGGGTCCGGTGGGGCTGTTCGCGATCCAATCCGCCAAGATCATGGGCGCGGAGCGCATCATCGTCATCGAGACGGTGCCGGAGCGGATCGAACTCGCCCGGAAATACGGTGCCACCGACATCATCGATTTCATGAAAGAGGACGTGTTCGAGCGGATCAAGGAGATCAGCAAGGGCGAGGGCGCCGACGGCGTGATCGACTGCGTCGGCATGGAGGCCACCGCCGGCCACGGCGTCGCGGGGATCGTCAGCACCCTGCAGGAGACATTCACCTCGACCGAGCGCCCCTACGTCCTCATGGAGGCGATCAAGGCCGTGCGCCCCTGCGGGATCGTCTCGATCCCCGGCGTCTACGGTGGCCCGCTTCCCATCAATATGGGCTCGATCGTGCAGAAGGGGCTGACCCTGAAGAGCGGCCAGACCCATGTGAAACGCTACCTGGAGACGCTGACGAAGCTGATCCAGGAGGGCAAGATCGACATGACCTCGATGATCACCCACCGCTCCACCAACCTCGCGGACGGCCCCGACCTCTACAAGACGTTCCGCGACAAGAAGGACGGCTGCGTGAAGGTGGTCTTCCACCCGAACTGACGGCATGTGCAGGGATATGGCCCGGAACGAGGCCATATCCCGTCATAGGCCCGGGGCTTCATCGTTATCCCCGCGCCAGGGCGTCCTGAAACTCCGCCTCCGGCAGAAGCGCCCCGCCAGTGGTCCAGACCACATGCGTCGCCCGCGCAGGTGCGGCGGCGTCGAGATAGGGCCGGATTGCGGCGAACCCCGCCGCCGCCGAGGGTTCGAGCCGCAGGCCCGGATCGGCCCAGAGGCGTTTTACCCAGGCGAACAGGTCGGTATCGGCGACCGTGACCACCGCCTCGATGAGCGGGCCGACCGTGCCGGCCACCAGCATCGAGGCACCCGCCACCGCGAGCCCATCGGCGGCGGTGCGGTTGTCGAGGCCGATCTCGTAGACGTCCACCGGGCGCGACAAACCGGCGGCGAGCTGCACCAGCATGCAGGGCGAGGCCACCGGCTCCACGAAGATGCAGCGGATGGTGTCGCCGAACAGCAACTTCAGGCCGAGCGTGACGCCGCCGGGCGCGCCGCCGACGCCGCAGGGAAGATAGACGCAGAGCGGGTGGGCCGGATCGACCCTGATCCCGGCCTCGTCCAGCTGGCGCTGGAGGTCGAAGGCCGCCGCCGCATAGCCGAGGAACAGGTCGACGGAGCTTTCGTCGTCGACGAAATGGGCGTCGGTCCGCCCCTCGAAAGCCGAGCGTGCCGCCGCGACCGCGCTGCCGTAATCGCCCCGATGCTCGACCACCCGGGCGCCGATATCCCGCAAACGCTGCTTCTTCCACGCCTTGGCGTCGTGGGACATGTGGACTTCGACCGCGAAGCCCAGCGTCCGCGCCATGACGCCGACGCTGAAGCCGAGATTGCCGGTGCTGCCGACCGCGACCGTGTGCGCCCCGAACGCCTCTCGTGCTTCGGCCTCCGCGAGCCGGGCATAGGAATCCCCCGGCCATAGCAGGCCCTTCTCAAGCCCGAGCCGCTCGGCATAGACCAGTACCTCGTAGACCCCGCCCCGCGCCTTGATGCAGCCGGTGACCGGCAGGTCGTGATCGGCCTTTACCCAGACCGCGCCGCCGGTCGGACCGGCGATGGCCTGCGCGATAGGATCGGAGAGGGGCATCAGGGGCGAGTCGATGCGCCCTGTGGCGAGATCGTCGAAGAGGTGGCGCAGCAGTGGGTCGAAGCGGCGCCAGCGTGCCTCCGCCTCCTCCACATCGGCCAGGGAGAAAGCCTGGCTCGGCAGGAATTCGGCGGCCGGCCGGAGATGGGGATTGAGCCAGGTGGTGGGCCGGGCCTCCCGCACGCTCGCCGGAATGGCGTCGAGGGAGGGGGCGGGCGACGTGTCGGCATCCGTGCTCATGCGGTCCGTTCTCCTGTGATCCCGATGGCCCCGGCGTTGTCGCGGCGCTCGATGGACCAGTGCCACGGCCTCGCGCAAGCCTCGCCGTCAGAGATCCATCGGCGCATTGTCCACCACCTCCTTCATGACGAAGAAGGTCCGCGTCTGCCGCACCCCCGGCAGCGCGATCAGGGTCTCGCTGTGCAGGCGGTTGAAATCCGCCATGTCGGAGACGCGGATCTTCAGGAAATAGTCGAAATCCCCGGCCACGAGATGGCAATCGAGCATGGTCGGCATCGCCTGGGCGGCGGCCTCGAACGCGGCGAAGCTCTCCGGCGTCGAGCGGTCGAGCACGACGCCGACGATGACGAGGGACCCCCGCCCGACCTTCTCCGGCGCGATCCGCGCATGGACGCCGCGGATGTAGCCCTCGTCGAACAGGCGCTGCGTGCGGCGGTGGCAGGTGGCGGCGCTGGTATTCACCCGCTTGGCGATCTCGGCATTGTTCATGCGCCCATCGGCCTGGAGCAGGCGCAGGATCTTCAGATCGATCCGGTCGAGCGATGGCGACATGGAAGAACCTTCCGTATTTTCAGCAGAAACGATAGCTAATACTAAGCTTGACGGACTATGACCCGCATTTTTGTGGCATAATTCGTCGTCATTCGAGAGCACCTTTCGCGCGAGTTTTGCTAGCGTTTGGTTCTCACTGATGCGAGGACGTTGCCAAGCCATGCTGTCGAAATTCGAGCGCTATCCCCTCACCTTCGGCCCGAGCCCGATCGAGAAGCTGTCGCGCCTCACCGACCATCTCGGCGGCGATGTCGAGATCTACGCCAAGCGCGAGGATTGCAATTCCGGCCTGGCTTACGGCGGCAACAAGCTGCGCAAGCTCGAATACATCGTGCCCGATGCCATCGCGAGCGGAGCCGATACGCTTGTCTCCATCGGCGGCGTGCAATCCAACCACACCCGCATGGTGGCGGCGGTGGCCGCCAAGATCGGGATGAAGTGCCGGCTGATCCAGGAAGCCTGGGTGCCGCACGAGGATGCGGTCTACGACCGGGTCGGCAACATCCTGCTCTCGCGCATCATGGGCGCGGAGACGCAGCTCGTGGATGACGGGTTCGACATCGGCATCCGCGAGAGTTGGAAGGCTGCCCTGGAGGATGTGAAGGCCAAGGGCGGCAAGCCCTACGCGATTCCCGCCGGCGCCTCCGTGCACAAGTTCGGCGGCCTCGGCTATGTCGGCTTCGCCGAGGAGGTCCGCGCGCAGGAGGCCGAGATGGGCCTGCGCTTCGACTACATCGTCGTGTGCACCGTCACCGGCTCGACCCATGCCGGCATGGTGGTGGGCTTCGCCGCCGATGGCCGCGCCCGCAACGTCATCGGGATCGACGCCTCCTGCACCCCGGCCCAGACCAAGGCGCAGGTGCTCGACATCGCGCAGAAGACGGCCGCCCTCATCGGCGCCCCCGAGATCACGGAAGACGATGTGGTCCTCAACGAGGATTACGCCTACCCGGTCTACGGCGTGCCCTCGAAGGAGACCGTCGAGGCGATCCGCCTCTCGGCGCGGCTCGAGGCCATGATCACCGACCCGGTCTACGAGGGGAAGTCGATGCAGGGGATGATCGATCTCACCCGGAAGGGGTTCTTCCCCAAGGGCTCGAAGGTGCTCTACGCCCATCTCGGCGGCGCGCCGGCCCTGAACGGCTACAGCTACACGTTCCGGAACGGCTGATCGGGACGGTTCACGCCCTGCCGGGCTCCGCCGGCGGCAGGGCGGCGATGAGCTGGCTGAGGAACGCCTGCGCCGCATGCGGCAGCTTGCGGTCCCGCATCAGCTGGACCTGAATGCCGCGCCGCAGGCTCGCCTGTGATTGGATCGGGATGCAGACCAGTTCGCCAAGGCGCACCGGCGTCTGCACCGAGAGGGCCGACATCAGCGCGATCCCCTTCGTCCGCCGCACGAAGGGGAGGAGCGCCGTGAGGATGTTGGAGGTCAGCGTCGGCTCGATAGCGATGCCCTCCGCCCGGCAGGCCGTGTCGAAGACGAGACGCGCCGTGGTGTCGAGGGGCGGCATCGCGATCGGATAGGCCTGGAGTTCGTCGATCCGGATCGACGCCCGGCCGGCCAGCGGATGGTCGGGGGCCGCGAGCGCCACCATCTCCACCGTCGCGTCGTAGATCACCGTGACGAGGTTCGTCGGCGCAAGCACGAAGGTGATGCCGATATCGGCGTCGCCCGCCGCCACCACCTGCGTCACCTGCGCCGGCGGCAGGACCTGAATCTCGAACCGGATACCGGGATGGCGCGCGTGAAACTCGGCGATGGCGTTCGGCAAGAGGTCGAGGGCGAACCCTTCCGCCGTGGCGACGCGGATGAAGCCCCGCGCTAGCCCCTGCAATTCCTGGATCTCGGCCGCGACCTGCTCGGCCCGTACCAGGGTCTGGCGCGCATGCTGGGCCAGCAGCTCTCCCGCCGGGCTCAGGACCATGCCGCGGGGACGGCGCTCGAACAGGACGCAATCGAGCTCCGCCTCCAGATTGGCGATCTGCCGGCTGATCGCCGAGGCCGCGACGTTGAGCTGGGCGGAGGCCGCCGCGATGGAGCCCGTGCGGGCAACGGCGAGGAAATAGCGCAGGCCTGACATCTGCATGGTCGATCTCCCGAGCCCCGCCGGCTGCACGAGCATTGCCGAAACGGCACGGCAAGCTTCGACAAATTCTACTTGTTGCGATGCAAAATGCACAACATCATGGCACGACGAAAAAAGCGGCAGGACGGGTGCGCAAGTGTCCGTCGCGATGTCGCGGAGCTGAAGGGATGCAGATCATGGCGAGATACCTTCCCGCGGCAGGCGCCACACTCGCTCTCCTGCTGACGACGTTCAGTGTGCCGGCGCTCGCCGGCAAGGCCAACGACACCCTGGTCTATGCCTCTGATACCGAGCCGGAAAACGTCAGCCCGTATCACAACAGCGCCCGCGAGGGCGTCGTGCTCGCGCGCAACGTCTGGGACACCCTGCTCTACCGCGACCCGAAGACCGGCACGTATCAGCCGATGCTGGCCACCGCCTGGAAATGGGTCGACCCGACCACCCTCGAACTGACCCTGCGCGAGGGCGTGACCTTCCATAACGGCGACGTCTTCGGCCCCGAGGACGTGGCCTTCACCTTCAATTACGTGCTGACGCCGGAAGCCCGCACGGTGACGAAGCAGAACGTCGACTGGATGAAGTCGACGGAGGTGGTGGACGCCAAGACCGTCCGCATCCACCTCAAGACCGCCTTCCCGGCCGCCCTCGAATACCTTGCCGGACCGACGCCGATCTTCCCGGCCGCTTACTTCAAAAAGGTCGGCCTCGACGGGTTCGCCAAGGCTCCCATCGGCACAGGCCCCTACCGCATCACCAGCGTCGAGAACGGACGCGGGGTGAAGATGGAGCGCAACGCCAAGTACTGGCCCGGCAGCCCGATCGGCACGCCCAAGATCGGCAAGCTCGAATTCCGCGTCATCCCCGATGCCGACAGCCGCATGGCCGAGCTCGTCACCGGCGGCATCGACTGGATCTGGCGGGTGCCGAGCGATCAGGCCGACCAGCTGAAGGGCGCTCCCAACGTCACCGTGCTGAGCGCCGAGACCATGCGGGTCGGCTTCCTGCAATTCGACACGCTCGGCCGCGCCAAGGAGAACTCACCCCTGAAGGATCCCCGCGTCCGCCAGGCGATCTCCTACGCCATCGACCGCAAGGCGATGGTCGACAACCTCGTCCGTGGCGGCAGCCGCGTCATGAACGCGGCCTGTTTCATCGACCAGTTCGGCTGCACCGACGAGGGTGTGCCGCGTTACAGTTACGATCCGGCCAAGGCCAAGGCGCTCCTCAAGGAGGCCGGCTATCCCGACGGGTTCGAGATCGATCTCGGCGCCTATCGCGAGCGCGACTACGCCGAGGCCGTCATCGGGTATCTCCGCGCCGTCGGCATCACCGCCCGGCTCAACTACCTGCGCTACGCGGCGCTGCGCGACATGATCCGGGGCGGCAAGGTCTCCATCGCCTTCCAGACCTGGGGCTCGTTCTCGGTTCTCGACGTCTCGGCCTTCACCGGCGTCTACCTCAAGGGCGGTGACGAGGACCTGACCAAGGATCCCGAGACCATCGCGGCGCTCCAGGCCGGCGACGGCGCCACCGATTCGGCCGCGCGCAAGGTGAAATACGCCGAGGCGCTCAAGCGCATCGCGGCTCAGGCCTACATCCTGCCGCTGTTCTCCTACTCGACCAACTACGCCTTCACCTCGGACCTGACCTTCACGGCGCAGCCCGATGAGTTGCCGCGCTTCTACGCGGCGAGCTGGAAGTAAGGGTTCCAAGGGCGCCGGTTCTGTCAGCAGACCGCGTCCCTCTCCCCCTTGTGGGGAGAGGTCAGGAGTGGGGGTGGTTCGGCGACCCTCGCTCAGTCGAGGCTGGCGGAGCGACCCCCACCTCCAACTCCTCCCCACAAGGGGGAGGAGGGCCGCGTCGCGACTGGCCCAACCGAACGAGGACTATGGCCCATGCTCAGGTTCATGCTGCAACGCATTCTCGTCGCCATCGCGGTCGCCGTGACGGTGTCGGTGGCGAGCTTCATGCTGCTGCACCTCTCCGGTGACCTCGCCGCCGCCATTGCCGGGCCAGAGGCCACCTCCGCCCAGGTCGAGGCGATCCGCGTCCAGTACGGGCTGAACCAGCCGATGCTGGCGCAATTCACCGCCTGGGCATGGAAGGCCCTGCATTTCGATTTCGGCAATTCCTTCTACTTCCGAGAGAGCGTGGTCGATCTCCTCGCCTCCCGCATGCCGATCACCCTGTTCCTCGGCGTGGTGGCGCTCGCCGTCGCCCTGTTCGTGGCGATCCCGCTCGGCGTGCTGGCGGCGGTGAAGCGCGACACCTGGATCGACCGGCTCGCTCTGTCGGTCTCGGTGCTGGGCCAGGCGATGCCGAGCTTCTGGTTCGGCCTGACGCTCATCATGATCTTCTCGGTGAATCTGCGCTGGCTTCCGGTGTCGGGCAACACGACCTGGAAGCACTTCGTGCTGCCGGCCGTCGCGCTCGGCTACTACGCCATGCCGGCCGTGATGCGGCTCACCCGCAACGGCATGTTGGAGGTGCTGGCCTCCGACTACGTGCGCACGGCCCGCGCCAAAGGTCTCCCACCGCGAAAGATCCTGATCCGGCATGCGCTGCGCAACGCCGTGATTCCGGTGATCGCGCTCGCCGCCGTGCAGTTCGGCTTCATGCTCGGCGGCTCCATCGTCATCGAGGCGGTGTTCTCGCTCCAGGGGCTCGGGCAGCTCGCCTGGGAATCTATCGCCCGCAACGACTTCCCCGTGGTGCAGGCGATCGTGCTGGTCCTGGCGATGATCTACATCGCCCTGACGCTGGCCGCCGACCTCCTCAACGCTTTCCTCGATCCCCGGCTGCGCCAATGACCCTTCAGCCGTCCTCCTCCCCGGTGG
>NZ_VRVC01000014.1:0-52405 GCF_008040005.1 Methylobacterium sp. WL19 | reverse complement strand
TCCGGTGGAGCGCCTCAGCGGTGGGGGCCGTCTAAGCCACCCAAATCACCCTGTCAACCCCGGCAATCCAGCAAAACCAGATCACATAGAACCAACACCAGACAACAAAAACAGACGATCACCCAGCTAACCAGCCGGATCATCCATCCGATCATCGCCCAGAAGACACAACAGCCGCCCGCCGAACCGAAGTCCCCGCTGGCCGCCGCCGATGAACAGGGATATACGGACCAGCCCGGCGGGCGTCAACCGCAAAAATCGAGGGATGCGAAATTTCCGAGCCGGCTCGTCATGCCGTCTCCCCTCCCCTGCGGTGTCCTCGACCCGGCCTCATCCGTCGATTGGCCCGACTGGGCGTCCGCTCAGGGCCGGTTCGCGAACCGGCGTCTCGCCCATTCCCGGAGCAACTCGCGTTCATAGGGAAAGCCGCCCGATTGTGCGGCGCGGGCACCGAGCAGGAAGTTGATATCGCTCACCCGCTCCTCGTTCGACGCTTTGCGCCGACCGCGCCGGTCCGTCAGCGCGTAGCGCAGGCGAAACGAAGGAGGAGTCGCATCGGTGACCACTCGCAGGCCGTAAGGGAAATTGGCACCCGGATTGGGAAACCCCGCTAGGTCCACATCCAAGATTTCGACGACCAGACGCTCGCCGGGGGCGAGGAAGGATGAGGCAGCCTGCTCGATGACTCGGCGCAACTCGGCCAGTGTCGCCTCGGGCTTGAGGCCGGAACTGAACCGGTTGTTGGCGTCGACGTATTTGTCCGGCTCGATGAAGCGGACCTCCACCGATCCGGTGGGGGCGGCGATCGCGGAGCCGGCAAAGCCGACGAGAACGAGGGCGAGTTGCAGGAGCAACGCGCGCAAACCTCAGTACCCCCTCTTCACATCCGCCAGTGCCCGCGTCAGTCCCTCGGCGATCCGCTCACGGACGGGGGGCGATGCATCGCGGGCCACCACCACGTATTCCCGGCGCGAGACCAGCGTCAGGGTCTGGAGGCCGTACTCCTCGTCCTCGACCTTGGTCAGCTTGGTCCACAGGGGATTGAAGCGCCATTCGCGCCGCTCGCCGCGATGGGTCACGCGGGCGAGCATGACCTCGATGGGCGAAATCATCACTTCCTCGAAGGAGCGCCCGCGCCTGATGCTCGTTTTCAGCGCCACGTAGAGGGCGATCATATCGAGGCCGAAAAAGCCCGCCACCGGCCAGAACCCCGCCTGGACACAGGCGATCGACGTCACCAGCGAGACGACGCCGCAGCCGATCATGACGTTCCGAAAGCCATGATAGGTCAGCGATTGATGCGGGCGAATGGTCGCCTGAAAAACCGGGACATCGATGCTGTTCGGGTCGAGCCCGTCGGGATGGGATGGGATCATGTCGCGAACCGTGTTGCCGCTCTCCGTGGGACACATATAACCCACCGATGAAGACCCGACAGTCGAAGCCCCTCAAGAAGTCCGTGACCGCGACGACATCGCCCGCGCCGAAGGCCACACGGGCGGCGACCCTCGCCGCCCCCCTCGTCACCGGGGTGAAGACGGCCCCCTCCCCTGCCGATGCAGAGACGGTCATCGAGATCTTTTCGCGGCTGCGTGCCGCCAACCCGGAGCCGAGGGCGGAACTCGACTATCTCAACCCGTTCACGCTTCTCGTAGCGGTGGTACTGTCGGCCCAGGCCACCGACAAAAGCGTGAACCTCGCCACCGCACCCCTCTTTGCCATTGCCGATACGCCGGCGGCGATGCTGGACTTGGGAGAAGAACGGGTGCGCGGCTTCATCCGCACCATCGGCCTGTTCAACACCAAAGCGAAGAACGTCATCGCGCTGTCCCGCATCCTGCTGGAGCAGCATGGCGGAGAGGTGCCGGCCTCGCGCGAGCATCTCGAGATCCTGCCGGGTGTCGGCACCAAGACCGCGAGCGTGGTCATGAACGTCGCCTTCGGCGTGCCCACCATCGCCGTCGACACCCATATCTTCCGGGTCTCGAACCGCATCCCCCTCGTGGTCGCGGCGACGACGGACAAGGTCCAGGCGGGACTGGAGGCGATCGTGCCGGAGCCGTTCCGCCTGAACGCCCACCATTGGCTGATCCTGTTCGGCCGCTACGTGTGCAAGGCGCGCAAGCCCGAATGCCCGACCTGCCTCATCGCCGATCTCTGCCGCTATCCGGGCAAGACCGTCGCGGCCTGACGGGACGGCGCTTGCCTCGTCATGCGTATCCGACTCGTACCGCAAGGCCGGGCTGCGGGCGGACGCGTTGTACTGCAAACCCGCTTCGGGTAGTTTGCGCCACGGTCGTCGAGGCTTTCGACAAACGATGTGTTCTCGCGGCCCGGTCTCATCGAGGCCGCCACGCCGCGGATTCCGCACATCGACTGTCCGAAGGAGTCACGGCCCATGGACTTCCTCAAACCACGGTATACGCCTATGAACCGCCGCCGTCGCATCTACGAGGGCAAGGCGAAGGTCCTGTACGAGGGACCCGAGCCGGGAACGCTCATCCAGCATTTCAAGGATGATGCCACCGCCTTCAACGCGCAGAAGCACGAGGTCATCGACGGCAAGGGTGTGCTGAACAACCGGATCTCCGAGTTCGTGTTCCAGCACCTCAACGATATCGGCGTGCCGACCCACTTCATCCGCCGCCTCAACATGCGCGAGCAGCTGATCCGCGAAGTCGAGATCATCCCTCTCGAGGTGGTGGTGCGCAACGTCGCCGCCGGCTCGCTCGCCACCCGCCTCGGTCTCGAGGAAGGCACGCAGCTGCCGCGCTCGATCATCGAGTTCTATTACAAGAACGACGCGCTCAACGACCCGATGGTGTCGGAAGAGCACATCACCGCCTTCGGCTGGGCGACGCCCCAGGAGATCGACGACATCATGGCGCTGGCCATCCGCGTCAACGATTTCCTGTCGGGCCTCTTCCTCGGCGTCGGCATCCGTCTCGTGGACTTCAAGATCGAGACCGGCCGCCTCTGGGAAGGCGACCTGATGCGGATCGTCGTGGCCGACGAGATCTCCCCGGATTCCTGCCGCCTGTGGGACATCAAGAGCCAGGACAAGCTCGACAAGGACCGCTTCCGCAAGGATCTTGGCGGCCTGATCGAGGCCTATACGGAAGTGGCCAAGCGTCTCGGCATCATGTCCGAGAACGAGAAGGTCCAGTCCGGCGGCCCGCGCCTGGTTCAGTAAAAGACTTCACCGAGACGACCTAAAAAAGGGGCCCCGCGCGAGCGGAGGCCCCTTTTTCGTGGCGCATCGACGGGAGAGTGCGTGGCGGAGCGCTATTGCGACGCCTCGGGTGCCGCCTCTGCGGGGGCGGCGGCACTTGTCGGAGCGGGCTTGCGCTTGCGCTTCGCCGCAGCCTTGCCGGGCGCTCCGTGCAGCGAGACGCCGATCTCGTAGCTCTCGCTCAGGGGGCGCGGCACCACGAGGTTCTCCTCGATCACCGTGAACAGGCCCTGCGCCTCGCCCGGTCCGATCGACACCGCCACCTTGCGCGCCCGCGCGACGATGGTCTGGTCCCCGGCCTTGATCGTGAAATAGACCGGGGCCTCGAACCGTCCGGGCCGTCCCTGCGGCCCCAGCAGCACCTGCCCCTCGACGCCGACCTTCACGCTCACCGAGCCATCGGCCAGGCGCACACATTCACGGGCGAGACGACCGAGGGTGATCTGGCTGCGCAGGCTGGCATTGTCGTCGGCCCGGCCGCCATAGCTGCGCAGGGCGGCGCCGTTCTCCGCGACGTCCACCGTGGGGCAATAGACCTCGCCGAGGTCGGCGGGCTGAGACGGCGGAACCGTGGTCCCGCCGTATTTGAGCATGTTGGTGAACCAGTTCCCGTCCTCGGCCAGGGCCGTCCCGGGCATTGTGGCCGCCAAAGGCAGGAATCCCGCAATCAGGGCGATCCCGACCGTTTTCGCGCGTGTCCGCATCCTCAGATCCCGCTGAACCTCCGGCGCGGGGCGCCGGAACAGGCCTATTTCAAGCTGGCGAACCCGTCGCCGAAGCCCTTCATCGACAGGGGGATGCCGACCCCCTCTTCCGGGGTCTGGAACACGATGAACGTGGCCTGCACCCCGGCGCTGAACTGCTTGATGAGGTTGTCGTCCATGACCACCTCGGCGACGCAGCCCGTGGTGAGGCAACGCACGAACCCGGCCCGGCCGACATCGGTCTTGTCGATCTTCAGGCCGAGGCCGGAGGGCAGCAGCACGCCCAGCGGCGCCACCACGCGCAGCAGGTAGCCGCGATTGTCCGCCGTCTTGAGGACGATGACGACGAGGGTGAGGTTGGGCCGGTCCTCGGCGGCGAGGTACTGGACCAGGGCGCATTGCTCGGCCTTCGCCCCCGCCGGCGTCTCGCAGCGGAGCTGCCAGTCCCCGAAGGTGTTGCGCACCATGCCCTGCGCCTCGGCACGGCCGCCCCCGGCCAGCCCCATGCCGGCGAGTGCGGCCATGCAGATCAGACCGATCCGCGCCGGACGCCCGAGAGAGGTCGCCCGATCCTCGGCGACCCGCCTCGCACGCCCCAGCATTGCTCGAAAACCCACGCGCCGATCCCTCTCGCCTCACCCCTCATGGCTGGGGGGCACCCGATGAAACCCGCGGTGTTCCGACCATGCGCGGCTATTCTGTGTCAAGCGTGACCACTAGTTTACTCTCACGGACTATCGTTACCCAGGATGACGCCCTAGTTCACGGGGCAAAGCCCCAAGCGCCAACGGACCGAGCCCATGCGATTTCCTGCTACCGCCGCGTTCCTGATCCTCGCCGGGATCGCTCCCGCCTCGGCCGAGTCCCTGCCCGTCGACGAGACCACCTATGTGGAGCGGTCGCTCAACCGGGACGGGCCGCTCGTGGTCGAGCACCGCCCGATCCGGCGCATGCCGGGGGGCCGGATCAATTCCAATTCGGCCGAGATCGCCGGCTTCTGCCGCGATGGCGGGTATGTCCGTCGCCTCGACGAGTTCGGCAACCCGACGATCCTGCGTCAGCGCGAAGTCTGCGACAGCGTCGCGCCCCGTACCTTGCGGCCGGGCGATGTGGATGCCCGTCCGACCTGGCCGGTGGAGCAGGTCGAGCGCCGCCGGGTACTACGCGCACGCGGGTAGGTCACGATTGGGCAAGGGTTGGACCCGGCCCCTGCCTCAGCCGTAGCGGTGGAGGCTGGCGCCGTTGCGCTTGAGCCAGCGCTCGGCCTCGTCCACATGCGGGCACAGGGATCCCACCAGCGACCAGAACCGCTGGGAATGGTTCATCTCGCGCAAATGGGCCATCTCGTGGGCCACGAGGTAATCGAGCACCAGGGGCGGCGCCAGGATCAGGCGCCACGAGAAGTTCAACTCGCCACGCGCGGTGCAGGAACCCCAGCGCGAGCGGGTATCGCGGATGGTGATCCGTTTCGGGCCTTGGCCCAACTTCTCCGTATAGACCGACACCGCCTGGGCGAGATCCTTGCGGACCTCCCGCTCCAGAAAATCTCTGACCCGGCGCGGCAGATGGGGCGCCTCGCACGCCACGGAGAGGACCGGACCGCCCTCCTCCTCCGTCACCAGGGTCACGCCGCCGCGCTCGCTCCGGTGGACGATGCGATGGCCGACACCGCGCAGCGGGAGTTCCGCCCCCGCCTCGAACGCCACACGGTCCGGAACCTTGGCGAGCCGCATGGCGATCCAGCCGCCATGGCTGACCGCGAAGGTGCGCGCCACGGCGAGGGACGTCCGGGCTGGCAGGGTCATCACCACCTCGCCGGTGGCACTCGACACGCGCAGGGTCAGCCTGCGGGCCGCCGGGCGGCGGCGCAGGGAGACGCGGAGCTTCGCGCCCTCGTGGAGGATGTCGATATGGTCGGGATCGGACCCGCGCAGCAGGGCGACTCTCATGGCGTCAGCTTAGCGGCAGCCTCCCGCCGCCGCCATCGGGGCGTGGGTCACGTCCAGAACTTTTGCGGGGGCCGATCCCGCACTACGCAGCGGGTCGTCGCTCCAGAGCCGGCAAGGCCTGCATCTCGCGGATGAAGGAGGCGATGCGCGGGGCGATGACCGTGCGATAGCGTGAGCCGTTGAACACCCCGTAATGGCCGACGCGCTCCTGCAGGTGATAGGCCTTGCGCTCGGGCGGCAGGTTCGGGGTCAGGTCGAGGGAAGCCTTGGTCTGGCCGACACCGGAGATGTCGTCGTTCTCGCCCTCGATGGCGAGGATCGCGCATGTCCGGATCGCGGTGAGGTCCACCCGCTCGCCGCGATGGAGCATTTCGCCCTTCGGCAGGGCGTGGTCGACGAAGACGGTCTTGATCGTCTGAAGGTAGAATTCCGCCGTCAGGTCCATCACCGCGAGATACTCGTCGTAGAATTCCCGGTGCTTCTCGGCGGAATCGCCGTCGCCGGTGACGAGATGATCGAACATCTCGGTATGGGCGTTGACGTGACGATCGAGGTTCATCGCCATGAATCCGCCGAGCTGGAAGAAGCCCGGATAGACGCTGCGCAGGGCACCGGGATACGCCAGCGGGACCATGGTGATGCAGTTCCGCTCGAACCATGCGGTGCCGCGCTCCTGCGCCAGGCAGTTGACGGCGGTGGGCGAGCGGCGGGTGTCGATGGGGCCGCCCATCAGGGTCATCGAGCGCGGCACCGGCATCGTGCCTTGCGCCTCCATCAACGCCACGGTGGCCAGCACCGGCACCGCCGGCTGGCACACGGCCATGACGTGAAGGTCCGGACCGAGGGCGACGAAGATCTCCTTCAGGTAGTCGATGTAGGTGTCGAGATCGAACCGCCCCTCCGTAATCGGCACGAGGCGCGCATCGGTCCAGTCGGTGATGAAGACCTGATGATTGGGGAGCATCGCCTCCACGGTGCCGCGCAGGAGCGTGGCGTAGTGCCCCGACATCGGCGCCACGATCAGGAGCTTGGGCTGCGGCTCGGAGGGGCCGCGCGCGAAGGAGCGGTCGAAGGTCACGACCCGGCAGAACGGTTTCTCCCACACCACCCGCTCGCTCACGGGCACGCTCGCCCCGTCGATCCAGGTTCCGGTGAGCCCGAAGGCCGGCTTGGCGTAGCGCCGGGTTCCGCGCTCGAACATCTCGCAGGCCGCGGCCATGGACTTCGCATAGGGCGAGTAGGCGAGCGGGTTGGCGGGATTCTGCAGGCTGTGCTTGACCATGTCGGCCGCGAGGCGCGCCGGGGCCGTCATCATGCGACCGAACTCATACCAGGTGTAGGCCAAGCTCATATCCGCCCCTCCCTCGTCGTCCCGCGTCTCGATTTCCCGCGCGACCCGACTACCCGCGCGACCCGACTACCGGCGCGACCCGGCGCGGTAGAGAACGCCGCGCCTCGCGAAACGTTCGGTTCGGGACATTCGTACAGGTGCGGAGTGCGCAAGGATGGGCGCAATCGGCGGGCGAACCATGGATTCGCAGCCGTCGAGCGCTATCGTTGAGCGGACATGATCGACATGAGCACCAATGGCTTCGTCCGCGATGCCCGGCACCTTCGGCTCGACACCTTCGTGCGCCTGCGCTGGCTCGCGATCACCGGGCAGAGCGCAGCTGTCGTCGGCGCCCAGTTCGGCCTCGGCCTGCCCCTGCCCTTCGGCTGGTGTTTCCTCGTCATCGCGGCGTCCTCCTGGCTGAACCTCGCCCTGCGGATCCGGTTTCCCGCGAGCTACCGCCTGAGCGACGATTCGGCGGCCCTGCTCCTGGCCTTCGATATCATCCAGCTCGCCGCCCTCCTTTTCCTCACCGGCGGCCTGCAGAACCCATTCTCGCTGCTTTTCCTCGCCCCCGTGCTGATCTCGGCCACGGCCCTGCCCCCCGAGCGGACCCTGGCGCTGGGGCTCCTGGCGGTGGGGCTCGCGACCATGCTGGCGCTGATCCACCGGCCGCTGCCGTGGTTCGCGGACGGGCGGCTCGAACTCCCGTTCCTCTACGTCTCGGGAGTGTGGACGGCGATCCTCCTCGGCACCGCCTTCACCGGGGTCTATGCCTGGAAGGTCTCCGAAGAGACCCGGCAGCTCGCCCAGGCCCTCGCGGCCACGGAACTCGTGCTGGCGCGCGAGCAGCACCTTTCGCAGCTCGACGGGTTGGCGGCGGCGGCGGCGCATGAGCTCGGCACGCCTCTCGGCACGATCATGCTCGTCACCAAGGAACTCACGCGCCAGCTCGCCCCCACGGCCTCACCCGCCGTGAAGGACGACCTCGACCTCCTGCGCGACCAAGTCGACCGCTGTCGCGGCATCCTGTCGAAACTGACCTCCCTCGACGGGGACGAAGCCGGCATCCTTCAGACCGTGACCCTGAGCCATCTCGTGGAGGAGCTGGTGGCGCCCCAGCGCGCCATGGGCATCGCGCTCGACGTCACCAGCCGGGGCGACGGAATCGAGCCGGCGTGCCGGCGCAATCCGGGGGTGCTGTTCGGCCTCGCCAACATCGTCGACAACGCCGTGGACTTCGCCACCAGCCGCGTCGTCATCGAGGCGCGCTGGACCGCCGAGCGGGTCTCCCTCGAGATCAGCGACGACGGCCCGGGCTTCTCCAGCGAGATTCTGCTGCGGGCGGGCGAGCCCTACGTCACCACCCGAAGCCCCGACAAAACGCGCGGCGGGAACAGCGTCGGCGCCGGCCTCGGCCTCGGTCTGTTCATCGCAAAGACCCTGATCGAACGCTCCGGCGCGCAGCTTACGCTCTCCAACGTGTCGGGCCACCAAGCAACCGGAGCCGTGGTCCGCGTATCCTGGGCGCGCCACATCTTCGAGCGCGACACGCTTCCCCGGCGCGGCACGGAATTCAACGCCGAGGTGCCCCTGACCGAACGCAGTCCGGCCCCTATATAAGTTGCCAACAACTCGGTTTTGGAAAATGGAGGAGCGTCGGATGCTGACGCAGAGTGTAAGTCCGGGGCTTGCTGCCGATGCGCTGCAGACGTCGGAATCCGATCCGCTGGCGGCTTATGCCGACCGCACCTTGCTGATCGTGGACGACGACAGGCCGTTCTCAACCCGCCTGGCGCGGGCGATGGAAGCCCGCGGCTACGAGGTTCAGGTGGCCGAGAGCGTGGCCGAGGGCGTGTCCCTGGTGGAGAGCCGTGCACCCGCCTTCGCGGTCATCGACATGCGCCTCGGTGACGGCAACGGCCTCGACGTGATCGCGCGGCTGAAGGAGAAGCGGCCCGAGGCCCGGGGCGTCATCCTCACCGGCTACGGCAACATCGCCACCGCCGTCACCGCCGTGAAGCTCGGTGCGTTCGATTACCTCGCCAAGCCCGCCGATGCGGACGAGATCCACGGCACGTTGATGGCGCAGCCGGGCGAGCGGGCCGACCCGCCGGAAAACCCGATGTCGGCTGATCGCGTGCGCTGGGAGCATATCCAGCGGGTGTATGAATTGTGCAGCCGCAACGTCTCGGAGACGGCACGCCGCCTCAACATGCACCGGCGCACGCTCCAGCGTATCCTCGCCAAGCGCGCGCCGCGCTGACCCGTCCCTGACGACGACCCCGGCGCCGCGATGTTGCGCGGGACCGGACCGGCGCTGTAAAGCTCCGGCCGCCCGCCGCAATCGCTGCTCCGGGGTCGACGGAGATGCATCCCCGTGAATACGCGCAACCTGATCACGATCGTCAGCATGATGGTGCTGGTGGGCACCGAAGTCTTCGCCGTCGCCATCGCCGCAGGCTGGGCGCTCGCCGGTCTGTTCGATCTCGGCGACACCGTCGGCCATGTCCTCATGGTCCTGTTCAGTGCGATCGCCGTCTGGATCATGGTCCAGCTCTGGCGCCGTGCGGTGAGCATCGAGCCGATTCGCGCCGCCGCACCGGCCGCCCGTCGCTGATCCACGACATAATCCCGAATCGCTTTTGCGGCTGACGGAGGTGGAACGGGCTGGGAAACATCCCCGCCGCGATGGGGCAGCCGCGTTGCATGGTCGGCATTTCCCGACTATCGCCTGACGGGTCGAGCCACAGCACCGAGTCCGAGACCATGAAAGCCCGCATCATCGTCACCCTGAAGACCGGCGTGCTCGACCCTCAGGGCAAGGCGATCGAATCCGCTCTCTCATCCTTCGGCATCTCCGGCATCGAGGGTGTCCGCCAAGGCAAGGTGTTCGACGTCGAGATCGCCGACGCGGACCCGGCCAGCGCCGAAGCGACGCTGAAGAGCGCCTGCGAGAAGCTGCTCGCGAACACCGTGGTCGAGAACTACGAGATCGAGATCGTCTGATGCGCGCCGCGATCGTCGTCTTCCCCGGCTCCAACCGCGACGGCGACGTCGCCCGCGCCCTGCGCCTCGCCGGCGCGGAGGTGGTCAAGGTGTGGCACACCGAGACGGCGCTGCCGGCCGGCACCGACCTCGCGGTGCTTCCGGGCGGGTTCTCCTACGGAGACTATCTCCGCTGCGGGGCCATCGCCGGACGCGCCGCCGCCATGGATGCCGTCCGCAACCACGCCGCCCGCGGCGGTCTGGTGCTCGGCATCTGCAACGGCTTCCAGATCCTGTGCGAATCCGGCCTCCTGCCGGGCGTGCTGATGCGCAACGTCGACCGGCGCTTCATCTGCCACCGCCAGCTGCTCCGGGTGGAGCGTGCCGATACGCGCTTCACGTCGTCCTATGCCAAAGGCCAGGTGATCGACGTCTGCGTGGCGCATGGCGAGGGCAACTACTTCGCCGATGCCGATACGGTGGCGCGCCTCGAAGGCGACGGCCGCGTGGCCTTCCGTTATTCCGACGCCTCCGGCGACCTGACCGTGGATGCCAACCGGAACGGCTCGCTGAACTCCATCGCCGGCATCTACAGCGAAAACCTCAACGTGCTCGGGATGATGCCGCACCCGGAGAACTTCGTCGAAGGTCTCATCGGCGGGGTCGACGGGCGCGGGTTGTTCGAAAGCCTCGCGGCGTAACGCGTAAAGACCCCCTCTCCCCTTTGCGGGCTACGGCATTCACACGTCTCGCGGGTGGCACGAGTCCCCTCTCCTTCCAGAAGAGGGAGTTCCGTTGCGCCTCAGTCGAACTCTCTCGGATAGAGTAAACACCCGTAGAGAAGCTGGGTGAATCCAGTAGCCTCGCGGGAGAGGAGGCCGGTGCAGCAGACGGGAGAGGGGAAGACCTCTCCGAAGGTGGCGCTCCCCTCATCCGACCCGCTGCCGCGAGCCACCTTCTCTCGCACACGAGAGAAGGACGCGTCGCGCATCAATGCCCGTCGAATTCCATCAGCGTCCGCACCGGCACGTCGAGGTCGCGCAGCTTCTGCGCCCCGCCGATCTCGGGCAGGTCGATGACGAAGCAGGCCGCCACCACCTCGGCGCCGATCTGGCGCAGCAGGTTCACCGCCGCGCAGGCAGTGCCGCCGGTGGCGATGAGGTCGTCCACCAGCAGCACCTTGTCGCCCGGCTTGATGGCGTCCACGTGGATTTCCATCTCGTCGGTGCCGTATTCCAGCGCGTAGGCGATGGAGACGGTCTTGTGGGGCAGCTTGCCCTTCTTGCGGATCGGCACGAAGCCCGAGGAGAGCTGGTGCGCCACCGCGCCGCCGAGGATGAAGCCCCGCGCCTCGATTCCCGCTACCTGATCGATCCGCCCGCCCGCGAAAGGATGGACCAGCGAATCGACTGCACGGCGAAACGCGCGCGGATCGCTCAGGAGCGTGGTGATGTCGCGAAAGACGATACCGGGCTTCGGGTAATCCGGAATCGAGCGGATCGAATCCTTCAGTGCGGAGTGGCGGCGAGCTTCCATACGGGCGGCTTTCGCTAGGATAGGTCAGGATCGGAGCGGGTTGGACCATGCCGAGCCCCAGCTGGAAAGCCGGGGCCTCGGATCTCAGGCGTTGGCGCGACGCAGGAGCTTCACGAGATCGCCGTGCAGGCTCTCGTTGCCAGCCGCCACCGAGCGGGCGGCCAGGGGCTCCGCTCCGCCATCGGCGCTGGTCACGAAGCCGCCGGCCTCGCGGACCAGGATGATGCCGGCCGCGATGTCCCAGGTCTGCAGGTCACGCTCCCAGTAGAGGTCCGAGCGGCCGCAGGCGACGTAGGCGAGATCGAGGGCGGCAGAGCCGAAGCGGCGGGCACCGCCGGTCACCGCCATCACCGCCGCCACCTCGCGCAGGAGCTTCGGGTGGTCGCCGCGCCCGAGATAGGGCGAGCCATAAGCGACGAGAGCGTCGGCGAGATCGGTCCGGCCGGAGACGCGCAGGCGGCGGTTGTTGAGATAGGCGCCCTTGCCGCGCTCGGCCACGAACAGCTCGTCCTTGGCCGGATCGTAGATGACGCCGGCGACGATCTGGCCCTCGCGCTCGAGACCCACCGAGATCGCGAAATGCGGGATGCCGTGGAGGAAGTTGGTGGTGCCGTCGAGGGGGTCGACATGCCAGGTATGGCTCTTGTCCTGCCCTTCGATATTCCCGGATTCCTCGAGGATCAGGCCGTAGCCGGGACGCGCCTTCATCAGGGCGTCGCGCAGCACCTCCTCGGCCTTGCGGTCGGCGGCGGAGACGAAGTTGCCGGGACCTTTACGGGAAACCTGGAGGTTCTCGATCTCGCCATAGTCGCGCTTGAGGCCACGGGCGGCCTTGCGGACGGCGTCGACCATGACGGTCATGAGAGGTGAGCTGATCATCGATGCAAAGGTCCGGGTCGATTCAAAGAACGGTCTTGCGCGGCCATAGCATGTTTGCCGCCCGCCTCACCCCTCGCCGATGCGGGGCAGAGGAGAAACGCGCGCAGGCGCCCATGGATGCCGCATCGTCCGCGGCAAGCCGCGCGCGGGCAGTCGACGATGAGGTCTCCCCATCGTCGACTGGTATCACTCCACCTTCATCCGCGCCTCGGCCAGTCGCTCGGCCCGGCTTCGCTCCTCGGCGGTGAGGCCGGCGAGGGTCTCGTCGAGCTTCGGGTCGGAGCGCCCCTGGGCGGCGGCGGCGAGATTCCAGGCCGCCGCCTCGACAGGGTTCTTCTGCATCCCCCGTCCCAGGGCATAGAGGATGGCGACGCGATTCTGCGCGATGGCGTTGCCGCGCGACGCGGCGTGGAGGAAGTAGCGGGCCGCGCGGGCCTCGTCCTTCTCGACACCGATGCCGTTGAACAGCAGGATCGCGAACTCGACCTCACCGGCGAGATCGCCGTTATCGGCGGCGCGCCGGAACCACTCGGCCGCCTGTTTGGGATCCTTCGGCACCCCCCTCCCCTGGAGGTAGAGCACGCCGAGATCGTGTTGGGCGGGGCCGATCTCACCCTCGGCCGCCTTGCGGAACAACTCGGCCGCCTTGGCTTCGTCCGGCTCGGTTCCCGTGCCGATCAGGATCAGGGCGAGGTTGTAGGCGGCCGTGGTGTCGCCCTTCAGGGATGCCTGTTCGAGCCAGCGGCGCCCGGCTTTCGGGTCCTTCGTGCCGCCGCGGCCATCGATCGACATCAGGCCGAGGGAGGCCATGGCGTGGGTGTCGCCCTGGTTGGCGGCCAGACGGTACCATTCGGCCGCCTTCACCGGGTCCTGCTTGACCCCGAGGCCCTGGTTGTAGAGCTCGCCGAGCAGCGTCATCGCCGCGGCGTCCTTGTTGTCGGCGGCGATCCGCTTCGTCGCCTCGCGGAAGGCGGTGGTATATTGGCCGCGCTGATAGGCGCCGAAGGCGATGTCCGGCTCGGTCTTCGAACGGGGCGGCACCGCGCCGGTCGCGCCGATGGAATACGGCGTCGGGAGTTCCCGCAGCTGCCCCTTCAGCGTCTCCTTGGGGCGAGGCGTCAGCGATTGGGGTCCGGCCGGGTCGGTCGGCATCACCTTCGGCGCTTCGGCGCAGGCAGCGAACGCCAAGCCCTCCGCCAGGGCGAGGGCGAAGGCGGCCCGGCGGACCCGCCTCACGTATCGGCCTCCGACGCCGCGACCAAGGCCTGGATGGCGGCGATATCCGCCCCTTCTCCCATCCACAGGTGGCTTTCCAGCCCGAGGAACTCGGCCCCCGTCGCCAGGAGACCGTCCACCTGGGCCAGATCATGGGCCACGGCGATGCACGGAGTCTCGAAGATTTCGACCCACCATTCCGCGCGCTCGCGAACGGTATCGGCATCGGGCGCGATCCCGTCCGAGTAGATCCCCCCGAACATCACGTAATCGACACCGGCCTCGCCGGCCTCCATCGCCGCGTGCTTCTGCTCATGCCCGCCGGCTCCGAGGATTCGACCGTCGCTGAGGCGTTCGCGCAGATCCTGCAGGGCACCATCCCGCGCCTTGTCGAGATGAACCCCGTCCGCCCCGCCACGCGCGGCCACGCTGACGACGTCGCCGGCGAAATCGGACACGGTGATGACCAGGGCGGCGCCGGTCGATTGCGCGGCCGGAGCGAGCCGCTTGACGAGGTTCACGAGGCTGCGCTCGTCGGCCGGGGCGAGCCGCAGGAGCACCGCCGCCACGTCCCCCGCCGCGCAGGCGGCGGTCAGCGCTTCGGCGAGGGCATCGGCCCGGTCGGAATCCACCCGATGGGGGGACAGGAGTGCGAGGCGGGTGCGGGGTTCGGCCATTCTTGTCGTCCTAACGGCATCATCCCGAGGCGCGGGCTCCGCGTCTCGGGGACAGGCGATGCGAGATCACCGCGTCACGGCATGGTTCCGGATGCGATCCGGTACCACGGAACAGGGTCTCAGGCGGCGCCGATCTTCGGGTCGAGCGAGCCGTTGGCATAGCGCTTGGCCATCTCGGAGACCGAGATCGGGCGGATCTTCGAGCCCTGACCGGCGGTGCCGAATTCCTCGAAACGCTGGCGGCAGAGCTTCGTCATCGCATCCATGGCGGGCTTCAGGTACTTGCGCGGATCGAACTCGGCCGGGTTCTCGGTGAGAACCTTCCGGATCTGGCCAGTCATGGCCATGCGGTTGTCGGTGTCGATGTTGATCTTGCGCACGCCGTGCTTGATGCCGCGCTGGATCTCGGCCACCGGCACGCCCCAGGTGGGCTTCATCTGGCCGCCGTAGGAATTGATGATGTCCTGCAGATCCTGCGGCACCGAGGAAGAGCCGTGCATGACGAGGTGAGTCGTCGGCAGGCGGCGGTGGATCTCTTCGATCACGTTCATGGCCAGCACGTCGCCGTCGGGCTGGCGGGTGAACTTGTAGGCGCCGTGGCTGGTGCCCATGGCGACGGCGAGCGCGTCGACCTTGGTGGCGGTGACGAACTTCACCGCCTCTTCCGGGTCGGTGAGGAGCTGGTCGTGGCTCAGCACGCCCTCGGCGCCGTGGCCGTCCTCGGCCTCGCCCTGGCCGCTCTCCAACGAGCCGAGCACGCCGAGCTCGCCCTCCACCGAGACGCCGGCCCAATGGGCCATGCGGGTGACGTTGCCGGTGATCTCGACATTGTAGGCGTAGTCGGCGGGGGTCTTGCCGTCGGCCTTGAGCGAACCGTCCATCATCACCGAGGTGAAGCCGTACTGGATCGCCGTGGCGCAGGTGGCTTCGTTGTTGCCGTGGTCGAGATGCATGCAGACCGGGATGTGGGGGTAGATCTCCACGAGCCCGTCGATGAGCTTGGCCAGCACCACGTCGTTGGCATAGGCGCGCGCGCCCTTGCTCGCCTGAAGGATCACCGGCGAATCGGTGGCATCCGCCGCCGCCATGATGGCAAGGCCCTGTTCCATGTTATTCAGGTTGAAGGCCGGAACGCCGTATTCGTATTCGGCGGCGTGATCCAGGAGCTGCCTCAGGGTGATACGTGCCATTGGTGTCTCCTAAAAACGATGGGGCCGACCCGTGGGCCGCCATCCGCTGAAATTCGTCTGCCTTGTCGGACCTTACTGGGTCCTTCGCAACTCCATCGCGAAGACTTCGGTGACAGAACGCTGTGTCGTCTTCCCAGATCCCAGCCAAACACCTCATCCCGATGTGCCCAAGCGCAGCGAAGGCGTCGAAGGAGCCCTCCAGTTCGCGCGGAGGATGCCGGAGCCCTCCTTCGAGGCCCGCTGCATCAGGCGCCTCAGGATGAGATGACGGGACCTGGGATGGAACCGGTCACCCCTTGACGCGCAGGGCCTCGACGCCGGGCAGGACCTTGCCTTCCAGCCATTCGAGGAACGCGCCGCCGGCGGTGGATACGTAGGAGAAATCGTCGGCGACGCCGGCATGGTTGAGGGCGGCCACCGTGTCGCCGCCACCCGCCACCGAGACGAGCTTGCCGGCCATGGTGCGTTCGGCCGCGTGACGCGCAGCCGCCACCGTGGCGGCGTCGAAGGGGGTCAGCTCGAAGGCGCCGAGCGGACCGTTCCAGACCAGGGTGGCGGCCTCGTCGATGGCGGCGTCGATCTCGGCCACCGAGGCCGGGCCGGCATCGAGGATCATGCCGGTCTCCGACACGGCGTCGACGCCCACGGTCTCATGTGCCGCGTTGGCCTTGAACTCGGCGGCGACCACGGCGTCCACGGGCAGGATGATGCGGCACTTGGCGGACGCGGCGGCGTCGAGGATGCGGAGCGCCGTCTCGGCGAGATCCTTTTCGCACAGGGACTTGCCGACGGCTTTCCCTTGAGCGTGCAGGAAGGTGTTGGCCATGCCGCCGCCGATGACGAGCATGTCCACCTTGGCGACGAGGTTCTGCAGGAGGTCGATCTTCGAGGAGACCTTGGCGCCGCCGACCAATGCGATGACCGGGCGGCTCGGCGCCTCCAGCCCCTTGGTGAGCGCGTCGAGCTCCGCCTGCATCAGCCGGCCGGCATAGGCCGGCAGCACATGGGCGAGGCCCTCGGTCGAGGCATGGGCGCGGTGGGCGGCCGAGAAAGCCTCGTTGACGAAGACATCGCCGTTGGCGGCGAGCGCCGCTACGAAACCGGTCTCGTTTGTCTCTTCGCCGGAGTGGAAGCGGGTGTTCTCCAAGAGGAGAACGTCGCCGTCCTTCAGCGCCGAGATAGCCGAGGACGCGGCCTCGCCGATGCAATCCTCGGCGAAGGCGACCGGGCGGCCGAGACGGTCGGACAGGGCGGAGACCACCTGCTTGAGCGAATCGGCCACCACCGGCTTGCCCTTGGGGCGGCCGAAATGCGCCAGCAGCACCACACGCCCGCCGCCATCGGCGATCTCGCGGATCGTCGGGACGATCCTCTCGATACGGGTAGCGTCGGTGACGCGCGCCCCCTCCATCGGCACGTTCAGGTCGACGCGGAGAAGCACGCGCTTGCCCTGGAGGGAGCCGGCATCGTCGAGGGTGCGGAAAGCGGTCATCCTGGCCTTCAGTGTCGTCGAGAGAAATGTCAGCGCGGGGTGATGAGCCCGTCGAGATGGAAGCGCTGGGCGGCGATGGTCAGCACCACGGTGAGCACGGCGGTGATGATCGCCGTCAGCACCAGGGCCCCGGAACCGGGCAGCCGGCGCGTGCGGTCGGCGACGGCGCGGACTTCGCTGCGCAGGGCGGCGAGGTCGGACTGGCGCGCTGCCTCGCTCATGCGCGTGGTCGCCCCCTCGATCTTCTCCTCGACGCGGGAGAGCAGTGCCTCGGAGCGGGCGTACTTGTCCTCGATCCGCGCACACTTGTCCTCGATGCGGGCGAGTTGGTCGCTGCCGGGCGAGGATGGGGCGGGCGCGGATTGAGCCAGGGGCTCGGCCTTGCCGACCACGAGCGGCGGCGTCGCCTGCTGGTTGGCGATCGCCTGGGTCTCGGGCACCGGCGACGGCGCCACACCCGCGAGCGCGGTGCTCTCGGAAGTCATATTATGGGAAGTCTTGCTCTCGGAAGTCTTGGCGCCCGGGATGAAGCTGGTTCCGGTCGACGGGGTCGGCGAAGGCTCGGTCATGTCGGACGCACCAGTGCTGGTCGATCAAAGGGTGTCGTTCACGAGGCATCCCGGGCGGCCAACGGGCCGCCCGGAAGCGCTGCTCTCAGAGCAGCTTTCCCATCGCCACGGCGGTGTCCGCCATGCGGTTCGAGAAGCCCCACTCGTTGTCGTACCAGGAGAGGATACGCACGAACGTGCCGTCCATCACCTTGGTCTGGTCGAGGTGGAAGGTGGACGAATGAGGATCGTGGTTGAAGTCGATGGAGACGTTGGGCTGGTCGGTATAGGCCAGCACGCCCTTCAGCGGACCGTCGGCCGCGGCGCGGATCGCGTTGTTGATCTCCTCGACGGAGGTCTGGCGCTTGGCGGTGAACACGAGGTCGACGGCCGAAACGTTGGGGGTCGGCACGCGGATCGAGGTTCCGTCGAGCTTGCCCTTCAACGCCGGCAGGACGAGGCCGACGGCCTTGGCCGCGCCCGTGGAGGTCGGGATCATCGACAGGGCGGCGGCACGGGCCCGGTAGAGGTCCTTGTGCATCTGGTCGAGGGACGGCTGGTCGTTGGTGTAGGAATGGATCGTCGTCATGAAGCCGCGCTCGATCCCGACGAGATCGTTGAGCACCTTGGCCACCGGCACGAGGCAGTTGGTGGTGCAGGACGCGTTCGAGATCACGAGGTGATCGGCGGTCAGCTGATCGTGGTTGACGCCGTAGACCACGGTAAGGTCGGCGCCGTCGGCGGGGGCCGAGACGATGACGCGCTTGGCGCCGGCGTCGAGATGGGCCTTGGCCTTGTCCTTCGAGGTGAAGATGCCGGTGCATTCCAGGGCGATGTCGACGCCGAGTTCGCGGTGCGGAAGCTCGGCCGGGTTGCGCACGGCGGTGACCTTGATGCGCTGACCGTCGACGACGATGAAGTCGCCGTCCACTTCGACCTTGGCGTTGAAGCGGCCGTGGATCGAATCGAAGCGCAGCAGGTGGGCATTGGTCTCGACGGGGCCGAGATCGTTGATCGCGACGACCTCGATATCCTTGCGGCCCGACTCGTGGATGGCGCGCAGGATGTTGCGGCCGATGCGTCCGAACCCGTTGATGGCAACCTTCACCGACACGGCGTGAATCCTTCTATGTACCGGGCGCCGACCTCGCGGAACCCGTAAGCAGCAAGAGCGAGACAGCGGGCCGGAGGGGCGGAGCCGCCATTCGGCGTCGCTGTGTCATGTACACCGTTGAACGTCAGATGAACCGATTGGCCCATCCTCGGACCCTCATGCGTCCGCGAAAGGACCGATGCGGGATCGATGGCCGAACGGGTCACGGGCTCGAATTTCCAATCCGGCGGTCGGTTCGAGGGGCGCGCGGTCTCTAACATGGGGGAAACCGCTGGCAAAGGTTTTGCCCGATCGATTCGTTTTCCTTCCCCGCATATGATGGCAAAGCGTCGATTTCGCGCGCGGATCGACAGAGGTTTGGCTACAAATCCGCGTTTCCGAAACAGATGCGCCAGCTCCTTCATGATCCGGCGGAAGGTAGAACGATGAGCCAGACGCCAGACCGGCCGAACGTGGACCATGCCCTTGCTCGGCTCGATACGGTACTGACCCGCCTCGAGGCCTCGGTGGCCCATCGCCTTGAGGCCGAGCGCGAACCGGGCGACCTGGAAACGGAGCTCGCGATCATGGCGGAGGATCGCGCGCGCCTCGCGGCGGAACTCGACGCCGCCAGCGCGCGCCTCGCCACGGTGGAGGCGACCACGAGCGATGTCGGCCACCGCCTGGGGCGGGCGATCGAAGCGGTGGAGGGCGTGCTGGCCCGCCCCCGCGTCGCACGCTAGTCTGCCACCTCTCACACCAGCCCTGTCGGACATGCCCCAGATCAGCGTCACCATCGACGGCAAGAGCTACCGGATGGCCTGCGCCGAAGGCGAGGAGGCGCATCTCTCGGCTCTGGCTGCGGAACTCGACACCCGCGTCACCGACATGAGGAAATCCTTCGGCGAGATCGGCGACATGCGTCTGCATGTGATGGCTGCCCTCACCCAGGCGGACGAACTCGCGGAGCTCAAGCGTCGCCTGGCGGATCTCGAGGCCGAAACGGTCACGCTCCGGGAGCGCGTCGAGACCGCGGACTCCCTCCGCGCCAACGAGGAGGCCCGTATCGCCGAAGGGCTCGGCCGGGCGGCGGACAGGATCGAGCGGCTAGCGTATGCGCTGGCGGCGGGATGAGCGTCCCGCGCACGATTGCCCGCCCCACCCCCTGGCGCGAAACGCCCGCCGACGCTACATGAGTCGAGCGGTGCTGCGGGGTTCGTCAGGAGTACTTTTCCCCGGGGCCTTATCGACTCCCCAGGGAGCTGTCCCTGGCCCTGTCCCTGGACTTGGCCAACACGGCGCCCACCTACACTGTAGGTTTCCCGGGATCGCAACTCCAACGGCTCACGTGGCTCCGCACTCTGATTTCCCCGCCCTGAAAGCCGAGCTTCGCAAGCAGGCCCTCGCCCGGCGTGACGGACTCGATCCCGAGACCCGCCGGGCCGGCGGCCTGCGGATCGCGCAGAGCGTCATGCGGGTCGAGGCCCTGGCCGATGCGGCCATCGTCGGTGCCTTCTGGGCGATCCGCAGCGAGGTCGATCCGCTTCCCCTCATCGAGATGCTGTTCGCGCGCGGACAACGGGTCGCCCTCCCCAAGGTGACGCCGGACGGCCTCGTGTTCCGCGAATGGCGGGCGGGAGAAGCGCTGGTGCCGGGCTCCTTCGGCCTCAGCGAGCCGCGCGACGACCTTCCGCCCCTCGATCCCACCGCCCTCATCGTGCCGCTCGCCGCCTTCGACCGGCGCGGGCATCGCATCGGCTACGGTCGCGGCTATTACGATCAGGCCATCGAGCGGCTCTCCCGCAACGGCCCGGTCCTGACGATCGGTATCGCGTTCTCCGTCCAGGAAGTGGAGACCGTGCCGTCCGAGCCGCACGACCAGCCCCTCGACCATCTCATCACCGAAGCGGGACCGGTCCCGCTCGTCCGGGACTGACACCGACACATGCGACTTCTCTTCCTCGGCGATGTGGTGGGCCGCCCCGGCCGCAATGCGGTGATGGACCGGCTGCCGAAACTGCGCGAGCGCTGGCGCCTCGATTGCGTGGTCATCAACGGCGAGAACGCGGCCGGCGGCTTCGGCATCACCGAGGCGATCTGCGACGAACTCCTCCAGGCGGGCGCCGATGCGGTGACGCTGGGCAACCATTCCTTCGACCAGCGCGAAGCCCTCGTCTTCATCCAGCGGCAGACGCGCCTCGTCCGCCCGGCGAACTACCCGCCCGGTACTCCGGGTCGCGGCGCCACCGTGGTGGAGACGCGGGGGGGCGCCCGCGTCCTCGTCCTCAACGTCATGGGCCGCATCTACATGGATGCGCTGGACGATCCCTTCGCCTCCGCCGAGCGCGAACTCTCCGCCTGCCCCCTGGGCGAGGTGGCGGACGCCGTCATCGTCGACATCCATGCCGAGGCGACCAGCGAGAAGCAGGCTTTCGGGCACTTCCTCGACGGCCGCGCCAGCCTCGTCGTCGGCACTCATACCCACACCCCCACCGCCGACCACCGCATCCTCCCCGGCGGCACCGCCTACCTGTCGGATGCCGGCATGTGCGGCGATTACGATTCGATCCTCGGCATGCAGAAGGACGAGCCCCTGCGGCGCTTCCTGCAGAAGACCCCCGGCGCGCGCCTGGAAGCGGCCCAGGGCAAGGGCACGTTGTGCGGGATCGCCGTCGAGACCGACAATGCGACGGGACTCGCCACCATGGTCTCGGCGGTCCGCCTCGGCCCGCATCTCGAAGAAACCTGGCCTCGCTCCTGGGATTAGGCCCCTTGAGCTGGTGATGAGCCTCACTGCGGCTTGATCGCAGCGGGGCATGAAGCCAAGGTGCGGGCACGGTCGACTCGCCCGTTTCGCGAGCCCGCGCAGATAGAGTCCCCGACATCCCATGGCGACCCGCTCCGCGACTGCCCCCCTGAGCCGCCCGGGCATCTACCTGATCCGGATGTTGGTCTTCCTGACCCTGGTCGGGTTTCTCGCCTTCGTCCTGTTCCGGCAGATCACGCCGGCCTTCCTCGCCAATGCCGGGTTGAACGGGCTGATCCTCGGCGTCCTCCTCATCGCCATCCTGCTCGCCTTCGGCCAGGTGATCCGCCTCTTCCGCGAGGTCGCCTATGTCAACGCGGTCGCGGCCAGTGAGGATTCGGCCAAGCCGCCCTCGCTCCTGGCGCCCCTCTCCCCGGCGATCCTGGCGCGGCGCGAGGGCACGACGCAGACCGGCATCCGCTCCTATCTCGACACCGTGGCCGCCCGCCTCGACGAGGGCCGCGAGATCCTGCGCTACATCGCCGGGCTGCTGATCCTGCTGGGCCTGCTCGGCACTTTCTGGGGCCTCATCGACACGCTGAGCGCGGTGGGCAGCGTGATCCAGAGCATGCGCGGCGGCGGCGAGGCCAGCGCGATGTTCGACGAGTTGAAGAACGGCCTCGCCAAGCCGCTCTCCGGCATCGGCCTCGCCTTCTCCGCCTCGCTGTTCGGCCTGTCGAGCTCGCTCGTCACCGGCTTCCTCGATCTCCAGGCGGGCCAGGCCCATGCCCGTTTCCACAACGAACTGGAAGATTGGCTGGTCTCCGGCGAGGAGCAGGCCGTCGCGGCGCGCCCCGTGGCGGCGCAGGAGCCGGCCTCGGCCCGTGAACTCACCGAGGCGGTGGACCGGCTCTCGGCCATCATCTCGGAGGGCGCCAACGGCCGCGTGGCGACCCAGGCGATGACCAACCTCGCGGAGGGCATCCAGGGGCTCGTCCAGCACATGCGGGCCGAGCAGCAGATGATCCGCGACTGGGTCGAGGCTCAGGCGACGCGGGAACGTGAACTCAAGCAGGTGCTCGACCGGCTCGGCCGCGAGAAGACCTGATGGCCTCGCTGCGCACGCGCCGGGACCGGAGCCTCAACGTCTGGCCGGGCTATGTCGACGCCCTGGCGACGCTGCTGCTAGCCGTCGTCTTCCTGCTGACGATCTTCGTCGTCGGGCAGTTCTTCCTGTCCCAGGAGATCACGGGCCGCGATTCGGTGCTGAACCGGCTCAACCGGCAGATCGCCGACCTCACCGACCTCCTGGCGCTGGAGCGCTCCACGCGCCGGGCGCAGGAGGAGAAGGCCTCGAACCTGCGCACCACGCTTCTGGGCACCGAGGCCGAGCGCGACAAGCTGAAGGAACAGGCCGGCGCCGCCGCGAGCGGCGACAACCGCCAGGGCGAGCTCGACAAGCAGCTGGTGGCCGAGCGCGCCACCAATGCCCGCGCCGCGTCGCAGATCGATCTCCTCAACGAGCAGATCGGCGCCATGCGCCGCCAGCTCGCCGCCCTGGAAGACGCGCTGGCCGCCAGCGAGAGCCGCGACCGCGAGAGCCAGGCCCGCATCGCCGATCTCGGTAGCCGGCTGAACGTGGCCCTCGCCCAAAAGGTTCAGGAACTCGCGCGCTACCGCTCGGACTTCTTCGGCCGCCTGCGCCAGATCCTCGGCAACCGCAGCGACATCCGCGTGGTCGGCGACCGGTTCGTCCTGCAATCGGAGGTGCTGTTCCCGGCGGGCTCGGCGAGCCTGAAGCCCGAAGCGGCGCCCGAACTCGACCGGATCGCCACCGCCATCCTCGATCTGTCGAAGCAGATTCCGGCGGACATTCCCTGGGTCCTGCGTGTCGACGGGCATACCGATGCCCGTCCCATCGCCAGTTCGCAATTCCCGTCGAACTGGTCGCTTTCGGCCGCCCGCGCCATCGCCGTGGTGCAGTACATGGCGGGAAGGGGCATCCCGCCCCAGCGCCTGCTCGCCGCCGCCTTCGGTGAATTCCAGCCCATTGAGGCCGGTACCAGCGACGACGTCTACGCCCGCAACCGCCGCATCGAGCTGAAGCTCACCGAACGTTAAGGCAGGCCCCCTACCGCAGAGGTGCCAGCGCCACCGCCCAGACGACGAACGCGCCGGAGAGCAACCCGAAGGCCATGAATTCCACCGCGCCGGTCAGGATCATCCGCTTGAGCATTGTGATCGCCTCTCGTTGACGCGGCGATCTTTGTTCTTGTTTTGTTCTGTGTAAAGCGGGAATTCAGCGCACTCCGCTTCGTGGTTAGCGGGCAGTAAACACGCCGCTGGAGCGCGGTGCCCTCCCCCATGCGCCATGCGTCGACGGTTTGCTCCGCCGCCCGACATGCTCCCCTACGGCCATGCCCGAGACTCCCGCGACCTATCCTTGAGCTTCGTCGTAAAGCGGACAGATAGTCCTCCCTGCGTAAGCCGTTCGACTCCGGAGCACTTGAAAGCTCAATCAGGCAGATGGCGCGCCGCCGGCGGGGACGGAGGCAGGGCGGTCTGGCCTCAGGCCAGCTGCTCGATCAACCCGTCCCGGATGGTGACGCGCCGGTCCATGCGGGCGGCGAGCTCCATGTTGTGGGTGGCCACGAGCGCGGCGAGGCCCGAAGCGCGGACCAGCGAGACGAGGATGCCGAAGACATGCGCCGCCGTGTGCGGATCGAGGTTGCCGGTGGGCTCGTCGGCCAGCAGCAGGCGCGGGCCGTTGGCGACGGCCCGCGCGATGGCGACGCGCTGCTGCTCGCCGCCCGACAATTCGGCCGGGCGGTGGACCAGACGCTCCTTCAGGCCGAGGAAGCTCAGAAGCTCGGTGGCGCGCGCCTTGGCCTCCTTGGCCCCGAGGCCTCGGATGAGCTGGGGCATCACCACGTTCTCCAGGGCCGAGAATTCCGGCAGGAGGTGGTGGAACTGGTAGACGAAGCCCATCTCCTCGCGGCGAAACCGGGTGCGCTCGGCGTCCGGCATGGCCGCCGTGGGCTGGCCGCCGATATAGACCTCGCCCCCATCCGGCCGCTCCAATAGGCCGGCGAGATGCAGAAGCGTGGATTTACCGGCCCCCGAGGGTGCCACCAGGGCCACGAGTTCGCCGGGCCAGATCGCGAGATCGGCGCCGCGCAGGATGTCGAGGGCTCCCGTTCCCTGCGCGTAGCGGCGTTCGACCTTGGCGAAGAACAGGGCCGGGACCGGCGGCGCACCGGCCTGGTCGGCAGAGGTGGTCATGATGGTTGAATCTCCCCTCAGCCGTAACGCAGGGCCTGCACCGGATCGAGCCGGGCGGCGCGCCAGGAGGGATAGAGCGTCGCCACGAGCGACAGGGCGATAGAGGTGAGGACCACCACCGTGATCTCACCGGAATTCATTTCGGCGGGGATCTCGGCGAGGAACCGCACGGTCGGGTCCCAGGCGGAGGGGAACAGCACCCGCTGGATCGGCTTGATGTTGAGGGTGATGAGCGTGCCCAGTGCCAGCCCGCCCAGCGTCCCGACCACGCCGATGAGCGCCCCGTTGATGAGGAAGACTCGCATCACCGTCCCGGGGGTCGCCCCCATCGTCCGCAGGATCGCGATGTCGCTCGACTTGTCGCGCACCAGCAGGATCAGGCCGGAGACGATGTTGAGGGTCGCCACCACGACGATCAGGCTGAGGATGAGGAACATCACGTTCCGCTCCACCTCCAGCGCCCCGAAGAAGGTTCGGTTGCGCTGGCGCCAGTCGGTGAGAAGGACGGGCCGCTCTGCCGCCATCTCGAGATCCGGCCGCAGCTGCGCCACCGCATCGGCATTGTCGAGATAGACCTCGATCAGGCTGACGTCGCTGTCACGGTTGAAGAAGGCCTGGGATTCGGCCAGCGGCATGAACACGAAAGTAGCGTCGAACTCGGTCATGCCGATCTCGAAGATCGCCTTGACCGTATAGGCCTTGGTGCGCGGCGCGGTGCCGAACGGTGTCGTCGCGCCCTTCGGCGTGGACAGGGTGATCTGGTCGCCGGCCTGCAGGCCCAGGGATTCGGCGAGCCTCCGGCCGATGGCGACCCCGGTGCCGTCGTCGAACCCATCGAGCGTGCCGCCCCGGATGGTCTTGGCGATGGACCCGATGGAATCGATGTCCTCGCCCCTGATGCCGCGCACCAGGACGCCGCTGCCGCCATAGGGCGACGAAGCGAAGGCCTGACCTTCCACGAGGGGAATCGCCGAGCGGACGCCGGCGACCTTGGAGAGGCGGTCGGAGAGATCGACGTAATCGGTGAACAGCTTGTCGATAGGCGTGACGAAGACGTGGCCGTTGATACCGACGATCTTCGAGAGCAGTTCGGTACGGAACCCGTTCATCACCGAGAGCACGATGATGAGGGTGGCGACCCCCAGGGTGATGCCGAGGACGGAGAAGAAGGCGACGACGGAGACGCCGCCGCCGCGCCGCCGGGCGCGGAGATAGCGCCCGGCGATGATCCACTCGAAGGCCGCGAAGGGCGGCGTGCTGCCGCGCTTGAACAGGCCGGAGAGACCCGCCAGCCGTTCCTTCACCGTCTCTGCCAGAGCCATACCGGCCTCAGCTCCGCTTCAGGCGCGAGATCAGATCGATGGGAGCCACGCTCTCGCGCTCGCCGCCGGAGCGCCGCTTGATCTCGACCTTGCCCTCGGCGAGGCCGCGCGGACCCACCACGACCTGCCAGGGCAGGCCGATGAGGTCGGCGGTGGCGAATTTGGCGCCGGGACGCTCGTCACGGTCGTCGTAGAGCACCGTCAGGCCGCTGGCCTCGAGGTTGGCCTGGATCTCGGCACAGGCCGCGTCGGTTGCCGCGTCGCCGGTCTTGAGGTTGATGAGGGCGACGTCGAAGGGCGCCACGGAATCCGGCCAGATGATGCCGGCCTCGTCGTGCGAGGCCTCGATGATCGCCGCAACCAGCCGGCTCGGGCCGATGCCGTAGGAACCCATATGCACGGGGCGGTCGACGCCGTCCGGCCCGGTGACCTTGGCGCCCATGGCCTCGGAATACTTGGTGCCGAAATAGAAGATGTGCCCGACCTCGATGCCACGCGCGGCCATCTGCTTGTCCTCGCCGACTTCGGCGAAGGCGGCGGGCTCGTGCATCTCTGAGGTGGCGGCGTAGAGCGAGGTCCAACGGTCCACGGTGCCCTGGAGGCCGGCGACGTCGTCGAAATCGGTGGTCACCGGCGGGATATCGAAATCGAGATACTGCTTGTCGCAGAACACCTCGCTCTCGCCCGTCTGGGCCAGGATGATGAATTCGTGGCTGAGATCGCCGCCGATCGGGCCGGTATCGGCGCGCATGGGGATCGCCTTGAGGCCGAGGCCGGCGAAGGTGCGCAGGTAGGCGACGAACATCTTGTTGTAGGCGTGCCGGGCCGCCGCCTGATCGATATCGAACGAGTAGGCGTCCTTCATCAGGAACTCGCGCGAGCGCATGGTGCCGAAGCGCGGCCGCACCTCGTCACGGAACTTCCAGGAGATCTGGTAGAGATTCTTCGGCAGGTCCTTGTAGGAGCGCACGCTGCCGCGGAAGATCTCGGTGATCACTTCCTCGGCGGTGGGGCCGAACAGCATCTCGCGGTCGTGCCGGTCGGAAATGCGCAGCATCTCCTTGCCGTAGGCCTCGTAGCGTCCGGATTCCTTCCACAACTCCGCCGACTGGATCGACGGCATCAGCAGCTCGATGGCGCCGGACCGATCCTGCTCCTCGCGGACCACCGCGCAGACCCTGTTGAGCACGCGCAGGCCCAGGGGCAGCCACGCATAGATGCCCGCCGCTTCCTGACGGATCAGGCCGGCCCGCAGCATCAGGCGGTGGGAAACGATCTCCGCCTCCTTGGGCGTCTCGCGCAGGGTCGGCAGGAAATAGCGGGAGAGACGCATCGGGAACCCTGGATCGTTTTGGAGCGCGATCGTACCGCGCATCGTTGCGGGGCACACAACACATTGCATCGAGAAAAGACAAGCGCCGTGCGGCTTAGCGAAAGCCCCGCATGGTCACGGAAGTAGGTCGCAGGCGAAAATGGAGCCCAAACCCGCCAACTCTTGCAAAAAAACGCCAGGAATCATCTCCGAAGGCGTGACAATGCGCAATCCAGTTCCTATAAGCGCCCCCGTGATGGTCGCGACGCCCGGAGAGGCAGCGCGAGGTCCGAGTCTCGGGAGGAAATTTCAGCCGCCACGCCGTCAGAAATGCGTGAGATAAAATAGGCTGACACGTCATCTGTCGTCTCAAAAGCAAGGCTCGCGCCTTGCTTTTTTTATGGCCGGAACCGACCCGCGGATATGGGTGGGGACCGATCCGGCCCGTCACCGGATCGCGGTGCTACAGCCCCGACAGCTCGAAGATCGGGATCACCACGAGAAACACGAGGCTGGCGAGCAACGTCGTCCAGATCGCCTTCTCGAGCAGACGCGGCGCCGCGGGCGCCCCCGGATCCTGCCCAGGCACGATCCGCGACGGATCGGTCTCGACCTGATTGCGGAGCGGCAGGATGACGAAGAGCAGCGTCCACCACACCACGAAATACAGGGCGAAGGCCCCGAACACCGTCAGCTTGAACAACACCACGGCCAGAGCCGCCACGGCCGAGACGATGACGACCATGGTGGCCAGCGTGCGCCAGACCGTCGCCGAGACGGTCCGGACGAGGGCGTTCACGCCGCTCACACCTGCTCCAACTCGACGAGGGTGCCGAGGAAGTCCTTGGGGTGGAGAAAGAGAACCGGCTTGCCATGGGCGCCGATCTTCGGCTCGCCGGTGCCGAGGACGCGGGCGCCCTGGGCCTTCAGCTTGTCGCGGGCGGCGATGATGTCGTCGACCTCGTAGCAGACATGGTGCACGCCGCCATTCGGGTTGCGCTCCACGAAGCTCTCGATAGGCGAGCCCTCGCCCAGCGGCGACATCAGCTCGACCTTGCTGTTGGGCAGGTTCACGAACACCACCGTGACGCCGTGCTCCGGCTGCGGCAGGGGCTCGGTGACAGTGGCGCCGAGGGTGTCACGATAGATAGCACAAGCCGCGTCGAGGTCGCGCACGGCGATGGCCACGTGGTTCAGGCGTCCGATCATGGTCTGCTCCCTCTTTTGGTTCTTGTGATCCTACCCATCCCCCTCATCCTGAGGTGCCGCGCCAGCGGCCTCGAAGGAGCCCTTCAGTGATCGCAACGCGCACTGGAGGGCTCCTTCGAGGCCTTCGCTACGCTCCGGACACCTCAGGATGAGGTTGTGGGGCGGAAGGACGGGTTCATCCGCCGCTCCGCCCCTGTTTGTCTCACACCTCCACCACCTGCACGTGGCAGGCGGGCTTCTTGCCCCAGGCCTCGTTCACGGCCGAGCGGATCGCGCGGTCGACCGCCTTCTCGACGGCCTCGGCATCCTTGCGCTTCTGCTTCGACAGACCGCTGAGCGTGCGCGTCACCGCCTCGACGGCAACGTCGAGCATCGGCTGGCCGTTCTTGCCGCGATTGGGCAGGCCCATGATGTCGATGGCCGGCTCGCCCAGAACCTCGCCCTGGACATCGATGGCGATGGCGACGGACACAACGCCGGATTGCGACAGCTTGCGCCGCTCGGGGATGGCGCGGTCCTTGGCGTCGATGAGGATGTTGCCATCCTTGAAGAGGCGGCCGGCCTTCACGTGCTCGACGATCTCCGGCGTGCCGGGGGCGAGGCGCACGACGCTGCCGTTGCGGGCCTTGACCACGTTGCCGACGCCCTGGGCCAGGGCGAAGCGGGCGTGCTCGTCGAGATGCAGCGCCTCGCCGTGAACGGGGATCGCGGTCCTCGGCCGGGTCCAGGCATACATCTCGGCCATCTCGTCGCGGCGCGGGTGGCCCGAGACGTGGACGAGCTTCGTCCGGTCGGTCACCACCTCGATGCCGGCATTGATCAGGTCGTTGATGATCGCGCCGACCGCCCGCTCGTTGCCGGGAATGGCGCGGGACGAGAAGATCACGCGGTCGCCCGCAGCCAGCGTCACGTCGGGATGATCGTCACGGGAGACACGGGCCAGCGCCGCGCGCTCCTCGCCCTGCGAGCCGGTGAGCAGGCAGACCACCTTGTCGCGGGGAAGGTAGCCGTAGCTGTCGGCGGAACGGAAATCGGGCAGGCCGTCGAGGAAGCCGCATTCGCGGGCGACGCCGATGACCCGGTCCATGGCCCGGCCGACGGCGATGACCTCGCGGCCGCAATCGCGTGCCGCTTCGGCCACCGCCCGCATGCGGGCGACGTTGGAGGCAAAGGTGGTGACGGCGACCCGGTGAGGGGCTTCGGCGATCAATTCGCGCAAGGTGGCGGCGACCTCGGCCTCGCTCGGGCTGCGGCCCTCGCGCACGACATTGGTCGAATCGCTGATCATGGCGAGGATGCCCTCGTCGCCCAGCTTGCGGAACGAGGCTTCCGAGGTGACGTCGCCGAGGATCGGCGTGGCGTCGAGCTTCCAATCGCCCGTATGCAGGACGAGGCCGTGCGCCGTGCGGATGGCGACCGCGTTCGATTCCGGGATCGAGTGCGAGACCGGAACGTACTCGATCTCGAACGGGCCGACGGTCACCGGCTTGTGGGCCGCGATCTCGCGCAGGATCACCTTCGGCGCGCCCGGCTCGCTGAGACGGCGCGCCTCGAGCAGGTTCTTGGCAAAGCGCGTGGCGTAGACCGGCGCCTTGAGCTTGGGCCACAGCTCACCGATGGCGCCGATATGGTCCTCGTGCGCATGGGTGATGAAGATGGCGAGGAGGTCGTCCTTGCGCTCCTCGATGAAGCTGAGATCGGGGAACATCAGGTCGATGCCGGGGAAGCCCTCTTCCCCGGCAAAGCCCATCCCGCAATCGACCATGATCCATTTCCGCCGCTTCTCCGGCCCGAAGCCGTAGAGCGCCGCATTCATGCCGATCTCGCCCACGCCGCCGAGCGGCACGAAGACGAGTTCGTCTTGCCCTGTCGTCATCACTGTCAAACCTCAAGCCGCCGTCGCGGCCGAACCCAAATGCACCTCGCCCGCCGTCACGGTCCGTCGCGTCCCATCATCCGATCGGACGACGAGCCGCCCCGCCTCGTCGATCGTCTCGAAAATTCCTTGCACGATCTCGCCGCCGATCCGCACCGAGACCGGTGCGCCGATCCCGGCGGCGTCGTCGAGCCAAAGCCGGCGGATCGCTGAGAATCCGCCGCCCCGGCTCCAGAGTCGCGCTGCAGCGACGATCTCGTCCGACAGGTAATCGAACAGATCCTCGGCGCGCGTTTCGTACGAACTCTGACTGAGGCTTGTCGCGGGATAAGGCAAGTCCTGCGGTGACGCGGCGACGTTGACGCCAAAGCCGATCACCGCCGATCTGCGCCCGCCGGGATGAGTCTCCGCTTCCAGAAGCAGACCCGCGAGCTTCGCGCCGGAGACCAGAACGTCGTTGGGCCATTTCAGCCGGAAGGGGCTTATCCCACCAGATCTCAGACAATCGATCTCATCCTGAGGTGCCGCGCCAGCGGCCTCGCAGGAGGGCTCCCGTGGATCGCGCGAGAACTGGAGCCCTCCTGCGAAGCCTCCTCTGCGCTCCGGCGCCTCAGGATGAAGAGGTAATTTGATCGTTCGCTTCAGAGCCGCGATCAGCGCGACGCCTGCCACGAACCCCAAGCTCGGCACCTGGACCGGATCGACGTCCGAGACCGGCCAGAGCAGGCTGGCGGTGAGGTTGCCGGGCAGGGAGGCCCAGGTGCTTCCCCTGCGACCACGCCCCGCCTCCTGCCTGAGCGCGACGACCCAGAGCGGCCCCCTCTCGCCCTGGCGCGCGAGCTCCATCGCCTGGGTGTTGGTGGAGCCTAGGCTCTCGTGAACGTGAAGACGATGCCCGGCGGCCTTGGCCGCCGGGCCGAGGCGATATCCCGACACAATCCTAGAACAGCGACTTGGCCGCGGCCCCCGCCGCGCTGACCAGAGGAGACGGAACGAGGAAGAACAGCACCACCACCGCGCTCGACAGGCCCAGCACGATGCGCAGGCCCGGCGCCATGGTCTCGTACGGGGCCTGGGGCTCGTCGAAATACATCACCTTGACGAGGCGCAGGTAGTAGAACGCGCCGACCACGGAGGTGACGACACCGATCACCGCGAGACCGACGAGATCGGCCTTTATGGCGGCGGCGAAGACGTAGAACTTGCCGAAGAACCCGGCCAGTGGCGGAATGCCGGCGAGAGAGAACATCATCGCGGCGAGGCAGAAGGCCAGGACCGGATGCGTGCGCGAGAGACCGGAGAGGTCGTCCACCGTCTCGTACATCTGGCCGCCGCGCCGCAGGGACAGGAGCACCGCGAAGGCGCCGAGCGTCATGGCGAGATAGATGATCATGTAGATCACCACGCCGCGGATCCCCTCCTCCGAGGCGGCGGCGAGACCGATCAGCGCGTAGCCGATATTGCCGATGGAGGAATAGGCCATCAGGCGCTTGATCGAGCGCTGGCCGATGGCCGCGAAGGAGCCGAGCGTCATCGACGCGATGGCGACGAAGACGATGATCTGCTGCCAGATCGACGTCACATCCGGGAAGGCGCCGATGAAGACTCGCACGGTCATGGCGACGGCAGCCATTTTCGGCGCCGAGGCGAAGAACGCCGTCACCGGTGTCGGCGACCCTTCGTAGACGTCCGGCGTCCACATGTGGAACGGCACGGCGGACATCTTGAAGGCGACGCCGGCGGCCACGAACACGATGCCGAGCACGATGCCGATGCCGGCATTGTCGTTGAGCGCGGAGACGATGCCGGGGAAGGAGACGGTTCCGGTGAAGCCATAGACCAGCGACGAGCCGTAAAGCAGCATCCCCGACGACAAGGCGCCGAGGACGAAGTATTTCAGCCCGGCTTCCGTGGATTTCAGGTTGTCGCGGTGGAAGGCGGCGATGACATAGGCCGCCAGCGACTGCAGTTCGAGGCCGAGATAGAGGGCGATCAGGTCGTTGGCCGAGGCCATCACCATCATGCCGATGGTGCAGAGCACGATCAGGATCGGGAACTCGAACCGGTCGATGCGTTCGCGCTGGAAATAGTCGCGCGACAGCAGGATCGTGGCCGCCGAGCCGAGCAGGATCAGCGCCTTCATCACCTTCGAGAAATTGTCGACGATGAACGACCCGTTGAGGGTCGTGACCTTCGCGCCCGACTGCGACACGACCACGAAGAAGGCGAGGATCAGCAGGATGAGTGCGCCGACATTGACGGTCTCGACAGAGCGCTCGCCCCGGAAGGCGCCGTAGAGGATCAGCCCCAGCACGCCGATCGCGAGGATCAGCTCCGGCATCACCGGCGAAAGCGAGGGCAGGACGGCCTGGATAGCGGTCATCTGACGTAGACCTTCAGCGCGCCACGGGCGGGATCACCGCCGCGGTCTGCGTGTTCGAGAGCGCGGTCTTCATGCTCTGCATCAGCGCCTCCGTGGAGGGGGCGAAGGTGTCGAGGATGGGCGCGGGATGCACGCCGTAATAGATCGTCAGGGCGACGAGCGGCGCGATGATGATCTTCTCCCGCAGGTCGAGATCGAGGATGCCCTGGAGGTTGGGCTTCTCGAGCTTGCCGTAGATCACCCGGGCATAGAGCCACAGGGCGTATCCGGCCGAGAGGATGATGCCGAAGACGGAGAAGAAGGCGACGGTGGGGTTGGCCTTGAAGGCCCCCATCATGGCCAGGAACTCGCCGACGAAGCCCGACGTGCCGGGCAGGCCGACATTGGCCATGGTGAACACCATCATCGCCGCAGCATAGAGCGGCATGCGCTTCACGAGGCCGCCATAGGCCGCGATCTCGCGGGTATGCATCCGGTCGTAGACCACGCCGACGCAGACGAAGAGCGCGCCCGAGACGATGCCGTGCGAGATCATCAGGAACAGGGCGCCCTGGATGCCCTGCTCGTTGAGGGTGAACAGGCCCAGGGTCACGAAGCCCATATGCGCCACCGACGAATAGGCGATGAGCTTCTTGATGTCGGTCTGCATCAGCGCGATCAGCGACGTGAAGATGATCGCGATGACCGAGAGGGCGAAGACCATCGGCGCGAAATAGGCGCTGGCATCCGGGAACATCGGCAGCGAGATCCGGATGAAGCCGTAGCCACCCATCTTGAGCAGGATGCCGGCGAGGATCACCGAACCGGCGGTGGGCGCCTCCACGTGGGCGTCGGGCAGCCAGGTATGGACCGGCCACATCGGCATCTTCACCGCGAAGGAGGCGAAGAAGGCGAGCCACAGCCAGTATTGCATGCCGACGGGGAAGCGGGTGTGCAGCAGGGTCGGGATGTCGGTGGTGCCGGCGTGCCAGTACATCGCCATGATGGCGAGGAGCATCAGCACCGAGCCGAGCAGGGTGTAGAGGAAGAACTTGAAGCTCGCGTAGATCCGGCGCTTGCCGCCCCAGATGCCGATGATGAGGAACATCGGGATCAGGCCGGCCTCGAAGAACAGGTAGAACAGCACGAGGTCGAGGGACTGGAACACGCCGATCATCGTCGTCTCGAGGACGAGGAAGGCGACGAAATACTCCTTCACCCGCGTGTTCACCGAGAGCCACGACGCGCCGATGCAGAACGGCATCAGGAACGTGGTCAGCAGGATCAGCGGCATCGAGAACCCGTCGACGCCGAGCTTGAACTTGATCGTCTCGGCGAGCCAGCCGTGGGTCTCCACGAGCTGGAAGCTCGACGTCGACGGATCGAACCGGCCCCAGGCCACGAGGCTGAGGAGGAAGGTGACGATGGTGGTCGCGAGTGCTGCCCAGCGGGCATTGCGCTTCACGCTCTCGGATTCATCGCCGAGGGACAGGATGAAGGCCGCGCCGCAGAGCGGTACGATCAGCAGGCCTGAGAGAATGCCGAGGCCGAACATCTAGCGGGCACTCCGATACGGGTTGGCGACCGTCATTGCGCGAGACATCAGTGCCCGACCTTCGGCAGGCCGGTGAGCATGTACCAGCTGATGATCGCGGCGACGCCGATGAGCATGACGAAGGCGTAGTGATAGACGTAGCCGGTCTGGAGCCGGACCACGCCGCGGGTGACGTCGAGCACGCGCGTGGCGATCCCGTCGGGGCCGAGCCCGTCGATGACGCGACCGTCGCCCTCCTTCCAGAGGAACTTGCCGAAGTTCTTGGCCGGCCGGACGAAGATGCGCTCGTAGAGTTCGTCGAAATACCACTTGTTGAGCAGGAATTGGTACAGGCTCGGCTGCTGCGCGGCGAGCTGGCCCGGCAGTTCCGGCCGGCGGATATACATCCAGAAGGCCAGCAGGAAGCCGATCACCAGCATGATGAAGGGCGAGTAAGCGACCAGCGCCGGCACCGAATGGATGTCGTGCATGATGTGGTTGTCGGGGCCGTGGCCGAGGGCATGCCCCCAGAACGACTCCATGCCCTCGCCGATGAAGCGGTTCTTGAAGATCAGACCGGCGAAGAGCGCGCCGAAGGCGAGGATCGCCAGCGGGATCGTCATCACCAACGGGCTCTCATGCGGCGTGTGCGCATGGTCGTGGTGCTCGATGGCGCTGTGCGACGCGGGCTCGACGTCGTGGCCCTTGTCGTCATGGGCGACGCCTTCGTGGTGGCCCGGCGCACCGTCCGCCTGGACCGCCACGTGCGCATTCGCCGAGGCCGGTGCCGCGTGATGGTCGTCATGATGAGCGGCGCCGTGATCGGAGCCATGACCGGCCCAGCGCGCCGGTCCTTCGAAGGTCATGAAGAACAGACGCCAGGAATAGAACGAGGTCATCAGGGCGGCGATGACGGTGGCCAGGAAGGCGAGCGTGTGGCCCGGCCGCGTCGAGGCGTAGGCCGCCTCGATGATCGCATCCTTCGAGTAGTAGCCGGCGGTGAAGGGGAAGCCGATCAGCGCCAGGGTGCCGATGGTCATCATCGCCGAGGTGAAGGGAATGTAGCGGCGCAAAGCGCCCATGTTCCGCATGTCCTGCTCGTGGTGCATCGCGTGGATGACCGAGCCAGCGCCGAGGAACAGCAGCGCCTTGAAGAAGGCATGGGTGAAGAGGTGGAAGACAGCGGCCGAATACGCGCCGACGCCGAGCGCCACGAACATGTAGCCGAGCTGCGAACAGGTCGAGTAGGCGATGACCCGCTTGATGTCGTTCTGCACCATGCCGATCGTGGCCGCGAAGAACGCGGTGATGCCGCCGATGACGGTCACCACGATGAGGGCATTGGGCGCCACCTCGAACAGGGGCGACAGGCGCGCCACCATGAACACGCCGGCGGTGACCATGGTCGCGGCATGGATCAGGGCGGAGACCGGGGTCGGCCCCTCCATGGCATCGGGGAGCCAGGTGTGGAGCAGGAACTGCGCCGACTTGCCCATGGCGCCCATGAACAGGAGCAGGCACGCCAGCGTCATGGCGTTCCAGTCGTAGCCGAGGAAGTGGAAGGTGGCGTCTTTGAACTCGGCGGCGCGCGGCAGGATGCCGTCGAAGGCCACGGAACCGAACAGGACGAAGACGAGGAAGATGCCGAGCGAGAAGCCGAAATCGCCGACGCGGTTGACGATGAACGCCTTCATCGCCGCCGCATTGGCCGAGGGCTTCTCGTACCAGAACCCGATCAGCAGGTAGGAGGCGAGGCCGACGCCCTCCCAGCCGAAGAACATCTGCACGAGGTTGTCGGCCGTCACCAGCATCAGCATGGCGAAGGTGAACAGCGACAGGTAGGCGAAGAAGCGCGGCCGGTGCGGATCCTCCGCCATGTAGCCCACGGAGTAGAGGTGGACGAGGGTCGAGACCGTCGTCACCACCACCAGCATCACCACGGTGAGCGTGTCGATCCGGAAAGCCCAGTCGACGACGAGGTCGCCGGCGGTGAACCATGTCGCCACCTGCACGCGGGTGGCGTGGTCCGAGCCCGGTACCTCGAAGAAGGCGCCCCAGGACAGGAGGGCGGAGAAGGCGAGGAAGCCGGTGGTGATGTACTCGCACACGCGAGGGCCGAGCTGGCGGCCGAACAGGCCGGCGAGCAGGGCGCCGATGAGCGGGAAGAAGACGATCGCGTGATACATCGCTGGCTGGCCCGGCCTCCGGAAGCGTACCGGATGACCGGCCTCGCTCCATTCTCGTCAATGGGATCGCGCGGGGTGCCGCGCGGCTCGGCTTGGGGGAAGATCAGCCCTTCATCATGTTCACGTCCTCCACCGCGATGGAGCCGCGGTTTCGGAAGAAGACGACGAGGATGGCGAGCCCGATGGCCGCCTCCGCCGCCGCCACCGTGAGCACGAACAGGGCGAAGACCTGGCCGGTGATGTCGTTGAGATGGGTGGAGAACGCCACGAGGTTGATGTTCACCGCGAGCAGGATGAGCTCCACCGACATCAGGATGACGATGATGTTCTTGCGGTTCACGAAGATGCCGAGCACGCCGAGCGTGAACAGGATCGCCGCCACTGTGAGATAATGGCTCAAGCCGATCATGAGCGCTGATCCTTCTGCAGAGCCGACATCAGACCTCGACACCCTGGCGCGAGGGCACCTTGCGGGTCTCCACCGCCATCTCCTGCGTCCGCGCGTTCTGCACGGAGATGTTCTGGCGCTTCACGCCCGGCCTGTCGCGCAGGGTGAGCACGATGGCACCGATCATCGCCACCAGCAGGATGAGCCCGGCCAGCTGAAAGTAGAAAACATAATCCGTGTAGAGCACGCGCCCGAGCATCTGGGTGTTGGTGACGCCCTCGACACTGGCGAGCGGACCCAGTGGCGCCTGCATAAGGCCGGGATCGATCGTCCAGGAGCCCACCACGAGCAGGAGCTCGATGAGGAAGACGGCCCCGATCAGCGCCCCCACGGGGAGGTATTGCTGGAAGCCCTGGCGCAGCTGCGCGAAATCCACGTCGAGCATCATCACGACGAAGAGGAACAGAACGGCGACCGCGCCGACATAGACCACCACGAGGATCATCGCGAGGAACTCGGCGCCCATCAGGACGAACAGGCCCGCCGCGTTGACGAAGGTCAGGATGAGGAAGAGCACCGACGCGACTGGATTGCGCGAGGTGATCACCATGAACGCGGACGCGATCGCGATGCCGGCGAACAGGTAGAAGAAGGCTGCGGCTGCACTCATGCGACTATGGAGATCAGCCGTCCCGAGGACGGCCCCTTCTGCCGAAATTCAAACCAGCCCGTGCAGGCCGCCCGTCTATAGAACCCACCCCTGCGGCGCACAACCGCCGGGGCTCCCGTCATCACCGGTATGGCGCGTCCACCGCGATGTTGCGCGCGATCTCGCGCTCCCAGCGGTCGCCGTTCAGGAGCAGCTTGTCCTTGTCGTAGAGAAGCTCCTCGCGGGTCTCCACGGAGAATTCGAGATTCGGCCCCTCGACGATGGCATCCACCGGGCAGGCCTCCTGGCACATGCCGCAATAGATGCATTTCACCATGTCGATGTCGTAGCGCGTGGTGCGCCTCGTGCCGTCGTTACGTCGCGGGCCGGCCTCGATGGTGATGGCCTGCGCCGGGCAGATCGCCTCGCACAGCTTGCAGGCGATGCAGCGCTCTTCCCCGTTGGGATAGCGGCGCAGCGCATGCTCCCCGCGGAAGCGCGGACCGCGATGCCCCATCTCGAAAGGGTAGTTGATCGTGGCCTTGGGTTTGAAGAAGTAGCGCATGGCGAGGGCGAACCCCGACACGAACTCCTTCAGCAGCAGACCCTTGGCGACCTGATCGAGCTTCATGGCGCGATCTCCCTTATGCGTTGCATCATGCCCCCGGCGCGAGACCGGTGAGCTTGAGGACGAAGGCGACGACGACGACCGAGACGAGCGAGAGCGGAAGGAACACCTTCCAGCCGAGGCGCATGAGCTGGTCGTAGCGGTAGCGCGGCACCATGGCCTTCACCATGGCGATCATGAAGAACAGGAAGCTCGCCTTCAGGGCGAACCAGATCAGCCCCGGCACCCAGGTGAAGGGCGCGAACGGGATCGGCGAGAGCCAGCCGCCGAGGAACAGCACCGTTCCGAGCGCGCACATGGTCATGATCGCCACGTACTCGCCGAGCATGAACAGCAGGTACGGCGTCGAGGAATACTCGACCATGTAGCCCGCCACGAGCTCCGATTCGGCCTCCGGCAGATCGAAGGGCGGGCGGTTGGTTTCGGCGAGTGCCGAGATGAAGAACACCACGAACATCGGGAACAGCCAGAGCCAGTACCAGCCGAGGATGCCGAGCGAAGTGTCCTGCGCCATGACGATGCGCGAGAGGTTGAGCGAGCCGGCGCAGAGCAGGACGCAGATGATGACGAAGCCGAGGGACACTTCATAGGAGATCATCTGCGCGGCGGAGCGCAGGGCGCCGAGGAAGGCGTATTTCGAGTTCGAGGCCCAGCCGCCCATCAGCACGCCGTAGACGCCCAAGCTCGAGATCGCGAAGATGTAGGTGATGCCGACATTGAGATCGGCGATGGCCCAGCCTTCCGCCAGCGGGATCACCGCCCAGCCCGCCAGGGCCAGCGTGGCGAAGACCAGGGGCGCTAGCAGGAACAACGCCTTGTTGGCGCCGGCCGGGATCACCGGCTCCTTCAGCACGAACTTCAGGAGATCGGCGAAGGATTGCAGCAGGCCCCAGGGCCCGACCACGTTGGGGCCGCGCCGCAGCTGCACCGCCGCCCAGATCTTGCGATCGGCCAGCAGCGCGTAGGCGATGAAGACGAGAAGCAGCGCCAGGAGCACGAAGCTCTTGAGCACCAGAAGCAGGACGGTGCCGACGATTTCCAGCATGGTCGGCAGCCCCTATTCCGCCGCTTCGAGGCCGCGCGTCCGCGCGAGGCTCGAACATTCGGCCAGCACGCGCGAGGCGCGGGCGATGGCGTTGGTGAGATAGAAGTCCGGCACCGCCGAGGCGAAGGACGAGCGGTTCGCCTCGCCGCCGAGGCCCGCCAGGGTCTCGACCGTGGCGGCGACGTCGACCGGCGCCACCGCGTCGAGGGCGGCGAAATGCGGATATTCCGCATAGAGCGCGCGCCGCAGGGCGCCGAGGGAATCGAAGGCCAGGCGCTTGCCGAGAACGTCGGACAGGGCGCGCAGGATCGCCCAATCCTCGCGGGCGTCGCCCGGCGGGAAGCCGGCGCGGTTGGTGGTCTGCACCCGGCCTTCGAGGTTCACGAAGGTGGCGTTCTTCTCGGTATAGGCGGCCCCCGGCAGGATCACGTCGGCGCGGGTGGCGCCACGGTCGCCGTGGGTGCCCTGGTAGATCACGAAGGCACCGGCACCGATCTCGACCTCGTCGGCGCCGAGGTTGAACAACACGTCCAGGGCACCCGGCTCGGCCATCGCGGCGAAGTCGAGCCCCCCCTCCCCCGGCACGAAGCCGAGATCGAGGGCGCCGACACGGGCGGCGGCGGTCTGGAGCACGGCGAAACCGTTCCATTCCGAGGTGACCGCCCCGACGTCCTTGGCGAGCTTGGCCGCCGCCGCGAGGATGGCGGCTCCGTCCGGACGGGACAGCGCCCCGGTCCCGACGATGACGAGGGGACGGCTCGCGCCCTTCAGCACCTCGGAGAAGCTGTGCCGGCCGGCGGCGATGTCGGCCAGGGTCTCGGGGCCGGCGCCGAGATAGGTATGGGGATAGGTGAGATCCACGGCCTCGCCGATGAGGCCCACCGCCAGCGGCGCCATCCGCCAGCGCTTGCGGATGCGCACGTTGAGGAGCGAGGCTTCCAGGCGCGGATTGGTCCCGACCAGGAGAATCGCATCCGCATCCTCGATCCCCGGGATGGTGGGATTGAAGGCGTAGGCGGCCCGGCCCCAGGCGGGATCGATCGCCTCGCCGGCCTGACGGCAATCGAGATTGGTCACGCCGAGCGACCCCATCAGGGTCTTCAGGGCATAGATCTCCTCCACGGCGGCGAGATCGCCGACGATGGCGCCGACGCGCTTCGGATCGGCGCTCTTCGTCTTCGCGGCGATGGCCGCGAAGGCCTCACCCCAGGAGGCCGGACGCAGGCGGCCGTTCTCGCGCAGATACGGACGGTCGAGGCGCTGCGCGCGCAGGCCGTCCACCGCGTGGCGGGTCTTGTCGGAGATCCACTCCTCGTTGATGTCCTCGTTGACGCGCGGCTCGATCTGCATGACCTCGCGGCCACGGGCATCGACGCGGATGGCACAGCCGACGGCATCCATCACGTCGATGGATTCGGTCTTCGACAGCTCCCAGGGCCGCACCTCGTAGCTCTGCGGCTTATGGACGAGGGCGCCCACCGGGCAGAGATCGGCGACGTTGCCCTGAAGCTCCGAGCCCATCGCGCTCTCGAGATAGCTCGTGATCTCCATGTCCTCGCCGCGGCCGATGGCGCCGAGATCGGGCACGCCGGCCACTTCCGCCAGGAAGCGGACGCAGCGGGTGCAATGGATGCAGCGGTTCATGGCGGTCCGCACCAGCGGGCCGATGTATTTCTCTTCGACCGCCCGCTTGTTCTCGCCGTAGCGGGTCGAATCGACGCCGTAGGCCATGGCCTGATCCTGCAGGTCGCAATGGCCGCCCTGGTCGCAGATTGGGCAATCGAGCGGGTGGTTGATGAGGAGGAACTCCATCACCCCCTCGCGGGCCTTCTTCGTGGTTCCCGACCGGGTGAGGATCTCGGGCGGCTCGCCGTTTGGGCCGGGCCGGCAATCCTTCACCGCGTAGGCGCAGGAGGCCACGGGCTTCGGAGCGCCCTTCAACTCCACCAGGCACATGCGGCAATTGCCGGCGATGGACAGCCGTTCGTGGAAGCAGAAGCGCGGGATCTCCGCGCCCGCGACTTCGCAGGCCTGCAGCAGGGTGTACTCGGCCGGAACATCGACCTCGGTGCCGTCGACGATGAGCTTGGTCATGCGTGCTTCTCGGTGTCGAACATCGGTCCGAAAGACATGGCGATCACTCCGCCGCGATCCGCACAGGATCGCTATGCGGGTTGGCGCTGTAGCGGTCGATGCGCTTTTCGATCTCGGGGCGGAAATGGCGGATGAGGCCCTGGATCGGCCAGGCCGCCGCGTCGCCGAGGGCACAGATCGTGTGGCCCTCGATCTGCTTCGTCACGTCGAGGAGCATGTCGATCTCGCGGCGCTGGGCGCGGCCCTCAGCCATGCGCAGCATCACGCGCCACATCCAGCCGGTGCCCTCGCGGCAGGGCGTGCACTGGCCGCAGCTCTCGTGCTTGTAGAAATAGGCGATGCGGGCGATGGCCGAGACGATGTCGGTGGAGCGGTCGAGAACGATCACCGCCGCCGTGCCGAGGCCGGAGCCGAGGCCGCGCAGGGTGTCGAAATCCATCTTGGCGTCGATGATCTGCTCGGCCGGCACCAGGGGCACCGAAGAGCCGCCGGGGATGGAGCAGAGCAGGTTGTCCCAGCCGCCGCGCATGCCGCCGCAATGCTTGTCGATGAGCTCGCGGAAGGTGATGCCGAGCTCTTCCTCGACGTTGCAGGGCTTGTTGACGTGGCCCGACACGCAGAACAGCTTGGTGCCGGTGTTGTTCTTGCCGCCCAACCCTGCGAACCAGGCGCCGCCCCGGCGCAGGATGGTGCCCGCCACCGCGATGGACTCGACGTTGTTCACCGTGGTGGGACAGCCGTAGAGGCCCATATTGGCCGGGAAAGGCGGCTTCAGCCGCGGCATGCCCTTCTTGCCCTCGAGGCTTTCCAGCAGCGCCGTCTCCTCGCCGCAGATATAAGCGCCGGCACCGTGATGGACGTAGATGTCGAACGGGTAACCGTGGACGTTGTCCTTGCCCACGAGGCGGGCCGCATAAGCCTCGTCCACCGCCTTCTGCAGGGCGTGCTTCTCCGCCACGTACTCGCCGCGGATGTAGATGTAGCAGGCATGGGCGGCCATCGAGAACGAGGCTAGCATGCAGCCCTCGATCAGGAGATGCGGATCGTGCCGCATGATCTCCCGGTCCTTGCAGGTGCCCGGCTCGGATTCGTCGGCGTTGACCACAAGGTAATGCGGCCGCCCATCCGACTTCTTGGGCATGAACGACCATTTCAGGCCCGTCGGGAAGCCGGCACCGCCGCGCCCGCGAAGCCCGGACGCTTTCATCTCGTCGATGATCCAGTCGCGGCCCATTTCCAGCAGGAACTTGGTGCCGTCCCAGGCACCACGCTTCCTGGCCTCGTCGAGACCGGGGGAATGAAGGCCGTACAGATTGGTGAAGATGCGATCCTGATCGGAGAGCATGTCAGTTCCCCTCCGTCTTCGGAGCGCCGGGATTGGGCGCCGTCTTCCTCGGCTTGGCGGCCGTCGGAGGCGGCGTCGCGTCGTCCGGCCCCAGATCCTCGCTGGCACCCGAGGCGAGGGGCTGCGGCGGCGGCTCGTCCCGGGGCAGGTCGGATTGCGTTCCCGCTTCGGCTCCGGCGGCTTCGGCGCGCGCAACCGTCACCCCGGCATCGGCCGTGGGATGACCCGGCTGGGCCTTGGAGTCCGTGGCATCCGCGGCATCAGCCTTATCACCGGCCTTCACCGGCTCTTCGCCTCCGGCCGAACGCTGGGCAGGGCCGTCCGAGGCCGACGAGGCGGCGGCGCGGCCTGCATCGGGTTTAGCGGGTTTGGGATCGGTGGCGGCGCGCTGCTCGGAAGACGCAGCTTCGGATTTGCCCTCGGACGTGGTGTCGTCGGCCGCATGCTCCTCGAAACGCTTGCGCCAGGCGCCCACTCGGGAGCCGTCGAACAAGGTCGCGTCGGTGAGGGTGTCGGCGCCGCCCTTCGGCTCGGACGAGGTGCGCCCCACCTGCGAGCCGACCTTCACCGGGCGGCCGGCCGCCAGATCGTCCATCAGCGTGCCGAGGAGATCCGGCGTCAGGTCCTCGTAGTAATCCTGGTTGATCTGCGCCATAGGCGCATTGCAGCAGGCGCCGAGGCACTCGACTTCGAGCCAGGAGAAGTTGCCGTCGGCGCTCACATGGCCGGGCGCACCGAGACGCTCGTGAAGGTAGTCCTTCAACTCGCGCGCGCCGCAGGAATCGCACGGCACCGTGCCGCAGAGCTGGATCCAGAACCGGCCCACCGGCTCGAGGGCGAACATCGTGTAGAAGGTCGCCACTTCGAGCACGCGGATATGCGGCATACCGAGTTCGGCGGCCACAGCCTCGATCGCCTTCTGCGGCAGCCAGCCGCCATTCTGCTCCTGCGCCTTCCACAGCAACGGAATCACGGCCGAGGCCTGACGCCCTTCCGGGTATTTCTCGATTTGACCCTTCGCCCAGTCGGCGTTCTCGGAAGAGAACGCGAAGGACGCGGGCTGCTCGGCGGCGGGGGCGAGTCTGCGGTTCGCCATAGCTTATTCGGCGTCCTTTATGTCAGCAGGCAGCGGCGTACCGGTCTCGGCAGCACCGCACTCCCAGAACTTACCGTCCGGAATCGGCCGACCACGATCCCTCTCGATCATGGGCATGTTGAAGCAATCACAATGCGAGTCTGAATGCCGCACGAGATCGGTGAAACCCGGCGTACCGGGCTCGCCGATGCGGCGCTCAACAGTCCCGCGGCCGGTCTCCTTGAAGGCATCAGGCAGGCTGCGAAGCGTTTCGTACTGGGCGCAGGAAACGTCGGCCCAAGCCGGCAAGTTGCCGGCAAGCATCGACGCTACCGTGACCGAGAGAGCTGTTCTCACCGGTCCACCTCGCCGAACACGATGTCGAGCGTGCCGAGCACGCAGGACACGTCGGCCAGCATGTGGCCGCGGCACATCCAGTCCATGGCCTGGAGATGGGCGAAACCCGGAGCGCGTATCTTGCAACGGTAGGGCTTGTTGGTGCCGTCGGCGACGAGATAGACGCCGAACTCGCCCTTGGGGGCTTCGACCGCTGCGTAGACCTCGCCGGCCGGGACGTGGAAGCCTTCGGTGTAGAGTTTGAAGTGGTGGATGAGCGCTTCCATCGATCGCTTCATCTCGCGGCGCGGCGGCGGGGCGAACTTGCCGTCGGTGGCCGCGATCGGCCCCTGTCCGGCGGGCTCGCGCAGCTTCACGCAGCATTGCCGCATGATCTTGGCCGATTCGCGCATCTCTTCCATGCGGATGACCTGGCGATCGTAGGTGTCGCCGTTCCTGCCCACCGGGACGTCGAACTCCATCTCCTCGTAGCACTCGTAGGGCTGCGACTTGCGCAGATCCCACGGGATGCCGGAGCCGCGCACCATCACCCCGGAGAAGCCCCAGGCCATGGCCTCGTCCACGGTGACGATGCCGATGTCGACGTTGCGCTGTTTGAAGATGCGGTTGCCCATGACGAGGTTGTCGAGGTCGTCCACCACCTGCAGGAACGGGTCGATGAAGGCCTCGATGTCGTCGATCAGCGCCGGCGGCAGGTCCTGATGCACGCCGCCGGGCCGGAAGTAGTTGGCGTGGAGACGCGCACCCGACGCGCGCTCGTAGAAGATCATCAGCTTCTCACGCTCCTCGAAGCCCCAGAGCGGCGGCGTCAACGCGCCCACATCCATGGCCTGCGTGGTCACGTTGAGGAGGTGTGAGAGGATGCGGCCGATCTCGCAGAACAGCACGCGGATGAGCTGGGCCCGGCGCGGCACCTGAAGGCCGAGCAGCTTCTCGATGCCGAGGCAGAAGGCATGCTCCTGGTTCATCGGCGACACGTAGTCGAGCCGGTCGAAATACGGCGTGGCCTGCAGGTAGGTCTTGTGCTCGATCAGCTTCTCGGTGCCGCGATGGAGCAGGCCGATATGCGGATCGACCCGCTCGACGATTTCGCCGTCGAGTTCCAGCACGAGGCGCAGCACGCCGTGCGCCGCCGGGTGCTGGGGCCCGAAATTGATCGCGAAGTTGCGGATGTTGTGCTCGGTCATGGCCTCGCTCCGCTGTTCAAGCCGACTTCTTCTCATCGCCCGGGAGCACGTATTCGGTGCCCTCCCAGGGCGAGAGGAAGTCGAAGTTCCGGAATTCCTGCGCCAGCTTCACCGGCTCGTAGACCACGCGGGCCTCGTCCTGGTCGTAGCGGACCTCGACGAAGCCGGTGAGGGGGAAGTCCTTGCGCAGGGGATGCCCTTCGAACCCGTAATCCGTCAGCAGGCGGCGCAGATCGGGATGTCCGGAGAAGAGGACGCCGTAGAGGTCGTAGGTCTCGCGCTCGAACCAGTTGGCGGCCGGGAACACGTCGATGACGGAGGGGACCGGGGTCTGGTCGTCGGTCTGTACCTTCACTCGGATGCGGGCGTTATGGCGCAGGGAGAGCAGATGATAGACGACGTCGAAGCGCTTTTCGCGGTTCGGGTAATCCGCGCCGCAGATGTCGATGAAGCAGCGGAAGGCGCAAGCGGGGTCGTCGCGCAGATAGGTCAGCGCATAGACGATGTCGCTCGCCTGCACATTCAGCGTGAGTTCGCCGAAGGCGATGGTCCGCGAGACGATGGCCGGACCCAGCGCCGACCCGACATGGTCGCTGAGCGCCTGGAGGGAGCCGTCGGCCGGGGCCGCGGTATGGGCGAGGATCGAAATTCCGTTGCTCATGCCGGCCCCTCAGCGCTCGATCGTGCCGGTGCGGCGGATCTTCTTCTGCAGGAGGAGCACGCCGTAGAGCAGCGCCTCCGCCGTGGGCGGGCAGCCGGGCACGTAGATGTCCACGGGCACCACCCGGTCGCAGCCGCGCACCACCGAATAGGAATAGTGGTAATAGCCGCCGCCATTGGCGCAGGAGCCCATCGAGATAACGTAGCGCGGCTCCGGCATCTGATCGTAGACCTTGCGCAGGGCGGGGGCCATCTTGTTGGTCAGAGTCCCCGCGACGATCATCACGTCGGATTGGCGCGGCGAGCCACGCGGCGCGAAGCCGAAGCGCTCGCAATCATAGCGCGGCATCGACATCTGCATCATCTCGACCGCGCAACAGGCGAGGCCGAATGTCATCCACATCAGCGACCCGGTGCGGGCCCAATTGATGAGGTCGTCGGTCGAAGTGATGAGGAAGCCGCGGTCGGCGAGTTCGCTGTTGATCGACAGGAAGGTCGGATCGTCGGCGCCGATGGGCCGGCCGGTATTCGGATCGATGATCCCCTTCGGCGCGGGTGCGACGGCGGGGATCCGGGTCATGTCGGGACTGAAGGCCATCGGTTTCTCGGGATCCGGCTTCGGGCAATGCGATTGTCAGGTCGACGGGACGTCTAGTCCCATTCGAGGGCGCCCTTGCGCCACTCGTAGACGAACCCGACCGTGAGCACGCCGAGGAAGGCCATCATCGACCACATACCGAACCAGCCGAGTTCGCCGAAGGTGATCGCCCAGGGGAACAAGAACGCGACTTCAAGGTCGAAGATGATGAATAGGATAGCGACGAGGTAGAACCGCACGTCGAACTTCATGCGGGCGTCGTCGAAAGCATTGAAGCCGCACTCGTAAGCAGAGAGCTTCTCCGGGTCGGGGCTGTTATGAGCGACGAGGAACGGTGCGACGAGCAGCGCCACGGCGATGAACAAGGACACGCCGATGAAAACGATGAGGGGCAGGTAATCCGCCAGCAGGCTTGTCATGCGACACCTCTCGTGTTCGTGGCGGGCGAAGCGCCTCGCGAGCGCCGGTGTGGTATGGAATTGCTCCAATGCCAGACTGCGCAGGCGCGAGGCTTAGACGACCCCCTTGAGCGAAACAAGGGCGTCGTGCGTCGCACAAATCCGGCCATGCTCAGGAAGTATGGGGCGGATCGTATCCGGCAACACGACCGATCCGCGCAGGTCCCTCAAGCAGCAATCCCGCGGTCGTCGCCGGTGTCCGGTCTGGCCGGTTTCCTGCATGGCCCCGCCCCTGCTCGATGACCCCGTCGGGGGAGATGGGACCGAGGATTTCGGGGACATCCGGGCGGAGGAGATAGCGAGGAACGGCACTCATGGGGCACACGGAACCAGAACCTTGGCCGTGAGTTCCGTTCATGTCCCACTCAGGCCGGATGGCGTTAGGTCGTCGCAATATTCGACCTTACAGGAGACGTTTCGTGCGCATTGCCCAGATTGCTCCGCTCTCGGAGGCCGTGCCTCCGAAGTTCTACGGCGGCACCGAGCGCGTCGTATCGTGGATCACGGAGGAACTCGTCCGGCAGGGACATGACGTGACCCTGTTCGCCAGCGGCGATTCCGAGACGTCCGCCAAGCTCGCCGCCTGCACGCCCGAGGGTCTTCGCCTTCTCGGTTACCGCGATCACACCGCGAGCCATCTGGCGATGCTGCACGCCGTCCACAAACGGGCGCACGAGTTCGACGTGCTGCACTTCCACATCGATCTGCTGCAGTATCCGATGTTCGAAGACCTCTACCACAAGTGCGTCACGACCATGCACGGTCGCCTCGACGTTCCGGATTTCATGCCGGTCTACCGCACCTTCACGGGCATGCCCCTGGTGTCGATCTCCGACAACCAGCGCGAGCCCATGCCGTCGAACTCGAACTGGCAGGCGACGATCCATCACGGCCTGCCGTCCGAGAACTGCCCGTATTATCCGGAAGCCAAGGGCGGCTACCTCGCCTTCCTCGGCCGCATCTCCCCCGAGAAGCGCCCCGACCGGGCGATTCAGATGGCGATCCAGTCCGGCGTGAAGCTGAAGATCGCCGCCAAGGTGGACAAGGCCGATCAGGATTATTGGGACGAGGTCATCGAGCCGATGATCCACCACCCGCTCGTCGAGTTCATCGGCGAGATCAACGAAGAGCAGAAGAAGGACTTCCTCGGCAACGCCCTGGCCCTGGCTTTCCCGATCGACTGGCCGGAGCCCTTCGGCCTCGTCATGATCGAGGCGATGTCGGCCGGCACGCCGGTGATCGCATTCCGCAACGGCTCCGTGCCGGAGGTCATCGCCGACGGCGTCAGTGGCGTCCTGTGCGACACGATGGACGATGCCATCGCGGCCGTACACAAGGTCAAGACCATGAGCCGCGCCGGCGTGCGCCGCCACTTCGAGACGCAGTTCACCGCCGAGTGCATGGTGAAGAAGTATGTGGCGGTCTACGAGCAGCTGATCGAGAACGAGAAGACCATCATCAAGATGCCACGCGCCGGGGCATTCACCCCGCATTACGGCGATCTGAACGGCTCGGCCCGCCCGTCGCTGTCCGCGGCTGCCATGCCGGCCTGAAAATCCTTGCAGAAAGGCTGATGCCATACGGCACCAGCCTTGCTAACCTCTTCCCGAGTCGACGGCCCTCATTCGTGAGATCCACCGATACCGGTTATCGAAGGCCGCTGGATCGCCCTTTCGCGACCGGCGGCCTTTTGATTCGCGATAGACGATCCAGCGCTTCGGGCCAGAGAGCGAACGTCGCTTGATCGAGCCCGTCGACGCGCCCGAGACGATCTGCGACATCGGGCCGGAGAGGCCCGGCTTCGATACCGCGGGTCCGACAGTCCACTTCCCGGAGACGTTCAGGCATGGCGGCGAACACTTCCACGGCGACGACACAGGACGGTCACAGCAGCACGAACGGGCTGGGGCAGGGTTTCCAGGATGCCGACGAGGTGCTGCCGCAATACCATATCGAGGCACAGACCTCGCTGGTGGAGCGCCCCTTACGCTCCCTGAAATACGGCGAGGCCTTCGCCGTCCTCGACAGCTACGGCGATATCGGCGTGCTGCCCGGGCCCGAGGGCCTGTATTTCCAGGATACGCGCTACCTGTCGCGCCTCGGCTTCACCATCGAGGACCAGCGCCCGCTGCTGCTCTCCTCGGTGATGCAGGACGACAACGGCGCGCTGAGCGTCGACATGACGACGCCGGACATCCGCATCGATGCCCATGACGAGACCACGATCCCCCGTGAGCTGATCGCCATCGAGCGCACCAAGTTCCTGTTCAAGGGTGCCTGCTACGACCGGATCGGCCTGCGCAACTACGATTCGCGCCATTGGAAGCTCAAGATCGGAGTGACCTTCGACGCCGATTACCGCGACCTGTTCGAGGTGCGCGGAATGGACCGGCCGGTCCGCGGCAAGCGCAGCGTGCAGGTGGCGAACGAATCGGAAGTCCAGTTTCGCTATGTCGGCCTCGACGAGGTGGTGCGCACCACGAGCCTCCACTTCGGTCCGAAGCCGCACCGTATCGAGCCGGGCCGCGCCGAGTTCGAGGTCTCGCTGCCCCCGGGCGGCCGGACGTCCCTGTTCATCCGCGTCGTCTTCGAATCGCACCGCGCCTTCACCAGCGCTCCGGCCGCGGAGAAGGTCGGCGAGGACGCCGCCGCCGGCCTGTCGCAGGCGGCGGGAAGCAGCGCCGGCGCACGCCATCCCAAGGGCCTCGGCGAGGGCGTGATCTTCGCCCGCGCCTATCGCGACGCGCGCCGGGACCTGCGCCAGCTCACCGCCGGGATCACCACGATCATCTCGTCGAACGACCAGTTCAACGAAGCGGCCTGCCGCGCCACCGCCGACCTCTACATGCTGGCGAGCCGCACGCCCGAGGGCATCTACCCCTTCGCCGGCATCCCCTGGTACTCCACCGTGTTCGGCCGCGACGGCATCATCACGGCGATGATGGCGCTCTGGATCGACCCGAACTTCGCCAAGGGCGTCCTACGCTACCTCGCCTCGACACAGGCCAAGGCCGTGGACCCCGCCGCCGATGCCCAGCCGGGCAAGGTCCTGCACGAGACCCGGCGCGGCGAGATGGCGATGCTCGGCGAGGTGCCGTTCCGCCACTATTACGGCACCATCGACGGAACGCCGCTCTTCGTCATGCTGGCCTACGAGTATTACGCGGTCACCGGCGACATCGAGACGATCAAGCGCATCTGGCCCGCCCTCGAACTCGCCCTCACGTGGATGAACGAGTACGGCGACCGGGACGGCGACGGCTTCGTCGAATATGCCCGCGACACCGACAAGGGCCTGGAGAACCAGGGCTGGAAGGACAGCCACGATTCGATCTTCCATACCGATGGACAGCTCGCCAAGGGGCCGATCGCCCTGTGCGAAGTCCAGGGCTACGTCTATGCCGCCAAGAACGGCATGGCCAAGCTCGCCACACTGCTCGGGCACGACGACCTCGCCACCCGCCTCGGAAAGGAGGCGCTGGCCCTTCGCGAAAACTTCGACAAGGCCTTCTGGTGCGAGGAGATCGGCACCTACGCGCTGGCCCTGGACGGGGCGAAGAAGCAATGCGCCGTGCGCTCGTCCAATGCCGGCCACGCCCTCTTCACCGGCATCGCCCTGCCGGAGCGCGCCGCGAGCGTCGCCGCCAACCTGCTGTCGAAGGACGGATTCAACGGCTGGGGCGTCCGCACGATCGCGCGCGGCGAGGCCCGCTACAACCCGATGTCGTATCACAACGGCTCGATCTGGCCGCACGACAACGCCCTGGTGGCCATGGGCCTCGCGCGCTACGACCTGAAGCCGGAGGCCTCCCGTATCTTCCAGGGCATGTTCGACACCGCCCTCTACCAGGACCAGAAGCGCCTGCCGGAGCTGTTCTGCGGCTTCATGCGCCGCAATCAGCGCGGCCCCGTCTCTTACCCTGTGGCCTGCTCGCCCCAGGCCTGGGCGGCGGCGGCTCCGTTCGCCTTCCTCTCGGCCTGCATCGGTTTGGAGATCCAGCACGACCGCAACCGCATCCGCCTGCGCAACCCCACCCTCCCGGACTTCCTCGAAGGCGTTTCGATCTTCAACCTGAAGCTCGGCGACTCACGGATCGACCTGCGGGTGCAGCGCTACGGCAGCGACGTCACGGTGAACGTGCTGAGGCGGGTGGGCGACGCGCAGGTGTCCGTGGTGAAATAAATCCTGGGACTTGGGGGCGGCTCCCAGGCTGCCCCCCTACCCTCGCGGCAAGCACGAAGCTGCCCCGAATCACACGACATTCGAGACCGGCTGTAAGGCGATAAAAAAAGCCGCCTCCCCGAGGAAGCGGCTTTCAGAACGTCCATGTCCCGTGGTGGGACGAAAGCGACCTCAGCGCGGCGCCAGGATCATGATCATCTGGCGGCCTTCGAGCATCGGCTCACTTTCCACCTTGGCGATTTCCTGGGTCTCGTTCTTCACCCGTTCGAGCAGGCGCAGGCCGATATCCTGGTGCGCCATCTCACGGCCACGGAAGCGCAGGGTGACCTTCACCTTGTCGCCCTCCTCGAAGAAGCGGATGACCGCCTTCATCTTGGTGTCGTAATCGTGCTTGTCGATACCGGGGCGGAGCTTGATCTCCTTGACCTCGACCGTCTTCTGCTTCTTGCGGGCCTCGTTCTGCTTCTTCTGTTCGTTGAAGCGGAAGCGGCCGTAATCGAGAAGCTTACAGACGGGAGGGACGGAGTTCGGCGCGATCTCCACGAGATCGAGGCCCGCCTCTTCGGCAAGGGCGAGCGCATCGAAGAAGGCGACGACACCGCGGTTCTGCCCGGTATCATCGATGAGCTGCACCTCGCGGACGCCACGGATGTCCCGATTGGCGCGCGGCCCGTCCTTCTGCGGGGCCGGCATGGCTCTCATTGGTCTACGAATGGCTTCAATCTCCTAGTGAACGACGAAACGGCAGCCTGCGGACATCGCCCGGAGGGCTAGACCTGCCACCAATCGCTCCGGCAATCCGGTTGCGGACACCATGTCCGAACTGCGTCCCGTGTCAACAGGCAGGAGCGGGTTTGGTTCACGAACCGGCCCATACAGTGTCAGCGCGGGCGTCGGGCGAGAAGTTCCGCATAGATGTCGAGGGTGGCGCCCACCATGCCATCGAGGGAGAAATGCGCCTCCACATGGGCGCGCCCCCGGCGGGTCATGGCGTCCCGTGCGCTGGCCCCGAGGGTGAGCGCTTCGAGCAGGGCCTCGGCCAGAGCCGGCGCGTCGCCGGGCGGCACCCGCCAGCC
>NZ_VRVC01000149.1:0-11720 GCF_008040005.1 Methylobacterium sp. WL19 | reverse complement strand
GGAGCCGGCCGGCGGCACCGCTCGCACAGGCGTCGGACGAGGCGCTGGCCGAGGACGCCGCGCAGGCTCGCGGCGATGAGGTAGGGCTCGACGCCCATATCGGCGAGGCGGACCACCGCGTCGGTGGCCGAGTTGGTGTGCAGGGTCGTGAGCACGAGGTGGCCGGTGAGCGCGGCCTGGATGCCGATGCTGGCGGTCTCGCCGTCGCGCATCTCGCCCACCATCATCACATCGGGGTCGTGGCGCAGGAAGGCCCGCAGAGCCTGGGCGAAGCCGAGGCCGATGGAGGGTTTGATCTGGGTCTGGTGGATACCGGCGATCTGATACTCGATCGGGTCTTCCACCGTGACGATCTTGCGGGTGGGCTCGTTGAGCAGCGACACCGCCGTGGCGAGGGTGGTGGTCTTTCCGCTGCCCGTGGGGCCGGTGACGATGATGATGCCGTGGGGCTCGGCGAGCAGACGCTCGAACGCCGTCCGGTTGACCACATCCATGCCGATCCGGGCGAAATCCAGCAGCCGCGCGTCCTTGAGCAGGATGCGCGCCACCGCCGTCTCGCCGTACAGGGTGGGCATCACCGCGATGCGCAGATCCGCCTCCGCATGGCCGATGCGGATGTTGGCGCGCCCGTCCTGGGGTAGGCGCCGCTCGGCGATGTCGAGACCCGCCAGGATCTTGATGCGGGAGATCACCGCCGGGGCGAGGCGTTTGGGCAGCGACTGGTCGAGGCGCAGGATGCCGTCCACCCGCAGGCGGATGCGCAGGGCCTCCCGCCCGGTCTCGAAATGGATGTCGGTGGCGCCCGCCTCCAGGGCCCGTTCCAGCACCTGGTCCACCGCCCGGACGATCGGTGCGCCACGCGCCAGATCCTGCAGCGCCTCGGGATCGTCCCCAAGGGCGAGGTCGAGCCCTTCCAGGGCGGCGTCCGCCCCGTCGGCCCGGGCGGCCTGCCCCCCCTGCTCGTCCTTGCCTGCCCCCTCGTTTCCGGCCTGGTTCTTGCCGATCTCGGCGAACAGACGCTCGAAGGCGTCGAAGGGCAGGATCGCCAGCGTGTCGGCCCCCGGCAGGGCGAGCCGCACCGCGTCGATCTCCTCGCCGGAGCCGGGATCGGCGATGGCGAGGCACAGGCCGTGCTCGCCGACATAGGGAAGGATGAAAGTCTCGCGCAGGAAGCGCAGGGAGAGGTCGGCGCTGACGGTTGCCCCAGCCGCCACCTCCGCCGGCCGGGCCAGGGGAAGCCCGTGGAACTCGGCCGCGATGACGGCGAGATCAGTGGCATTGGCATGCCCGCCGCGCCACAGGCTTTCGAGCAGCCCGGTCTCGCCGCGGACGTCGCGGCGCGCGCCGTTGAGGGCCGGCGGGACCGCCACGCCTCGGCCGCGCAGGTGATCGAGGATGTCGCCGGAGGGCGCGCCCTGCTCACTCGACGCAGGCTCATCCGCCGGGGCGCCGGCGTTCACGGGATTCGTCATTCCGACCATTCCAGGATGTGGAAGGGCGCCAGTTCGGCATTCCCGGAAGCGATCACCGCGCTCACGCTCTTGGTGCGGGCGGTACGGCCGCGGGCGGTGATCCCCACGCGATAAGCCGGGCCGGGCTCCGTCTTGATGCCGTCGCCGAGGGCGCCCAGAGAAGATTTCAGGGCGGCGACATCCCCGGGCGCCGGGTTCCTGCGCCGCGCCAGGATGTCCTCCAAAGTCGGCCGGGCGATACCCGGCAGGGCTTCGAGAACGGCGCGGCTCGCGCTCAGGACGTTCACCTTGCCGTCCGGGTTGTAGACGGTGACGAAATGGGCGAGGGCCCGGACGTCGCGCGGGCTCAGGCCGAGGATGGAGGCCGCCTCGTCGAGGGAGCGCAGGGGGCGGCCGGAAGCCGGCCTCTTCCCGCCGCGTTCGGACCCTCCCTTGCCCGCCTCTTCCTGCCCCTTGGCCTCGTCGCGCCAGGCCACGAGGCGGGCGACGAAGGTGTCGGGCGACATGCCGGAGGCGCCGCTCGCTTGGTAGACCGAGGCAAGGAGTTCGGGCTTCGACCCGTTGAGATCGACGAGGCCTGCCTCGTCGCGGATCGAGGCGACGAACCGACCGCCCGGAAGCGGCAGGCTCTGGCCGCTCAAGGTCTCGGCCGGCTTCTGCTCCAGCAGCAGCCGATAGGCGGTCAGCGACATGCCCGCATGGGCCAGCCCGCTCAGCGCCACCTCCTCGTCCGCAAGGGCGACGCTCTCCACGGAGGAGCGCAGAGCGAGGAGGGCGCTCCCGGTCAGCGCGGCGATGAGGGAGAGTATGCCGATCACCGCCACGAGGACGAAGCCCTGCCGGTCCGCGCGATGCATCACAACCGGCCCTCCCCGAAGGACGACCGGGCCGCCACGGTGGCGGACTCGTTCGGATTCTGCTGATCCTGCTGATCCTGTCGGCCGGGCAGGCCGCAGGGACCCTGGCCGCCCTGCAGGCAGCCGATATCGGCGTCAACCATCAGCCGCGTGCGGGCGGACAGGACGACGCGCCCGGTCTCGGGATCGACCATCTCGACCAGGACGGCCTCTGGAAGCAGGGAGCCGGCCGGCCAATCCGGCAGCGGCGGCGGGACGGGCTGCCCTTGCTTCGATGGCCCCACGAAAGCGAAGCGCAGGCGGGTGCGCCCGGCATGTAATTCCTGCGCAGCCCCGAAGGCGACGGCCTTCGGGCCGGTCGCCCCGGGACGCAAGGGGGCCTCGCTTCGCAGGATGCGCCCGCCCTGCGGGCCCACTCGGCCGGAGAGGGAGACGATCCGCTCGCCGACCTGCCGCTCGCCCCCCATGCCCCCGTCCGCCAGGGCGAAGACGAGGCGCGTCGGATGACCCTCGAAGATGAAGGAGCGCGGCGCCGGACCCTCCCAGCGCGCCCGCACCAGATGGCGCAGGTCGCGCCCGATCGCGTTCATCGCCCGGTCGAGGGATTCCACCTCGTGGGCGTGAGCGACGCTGCGGTCGAGGATCCGCAGGAACAGCCCCGACGTGGCGACGAGGCCGGCCAGGACGAGGGCGCTGAGGGCGAAGGTCGTCAGCGCCTCCACGAGAAGCGTGCCCTCGTCTCCGCCAAGCCGCCTGAGGGTGCGGGAGGAGCCGCTCACGACGGGGCTTTCCGGGCCAGGGCGATGGTGTCGATCCGCAGGGGGCTGCCGGCGGTCTCCACCCGGATGGTGACGCCGACGGGCATCCAGAGCACCTCCTCCTCGTCGGCCTTTCGATCGGCCTGCCGGTCACCCTCTCCGGACGCCGCCGCCTTCGGGGCAGCGTCCCTGCCGGGTTTCGGGGCGGTGCCGGGACCTCGCCCGGTTCCGGCGGCGATGCGTCCCGTCGCGCCTTCGAGGGGGCGTGCTTCCACGCTCCAGCCCCGCCCGTCGGTGCGGCCGGACAAGCTGTATTGCGCGGCTTCGCGCTGTCCCAGGGCGGCCTCCAGCAGGGAGCGGGCGACGATCTCGCTGCGGGTCCGATCGTCGATCACTTCGGTCCCGCTACGCAGCAGCACCGCCATGCGGAACAGGGCGGGCGAGACGGCGGCCAGCACGGTGAGGGCCACGAGAACCTCGATCAGGGTGAAGCCGGCACGGGCACCAGCGCGGCGCACCGGTTTCGGACGGGGGCGATCACTGGACAATGGCGATCGCTCCCGTGTCGCGGCTGACCCGCAGGCCGATCCGGCGCCCCGCCGCCGACAGGCTGAGATCACCCCCGGTGGACCGGCCGTCGGGAAAGAAGCGGATCGCGTCGGACAGCGGCGCACTGAGGTCGAGGCGCATGCCTGGCCCCGCGGAGAAGCCGGTCCCGCCCCGCTCCGAGCGTACGATCCCGGCTCGGGCATCGACCAGTGTCGCGCTCGGGCGGCCGGAGGCGAAGGCGGCGTTGCGCTCCCCGCGCAGGAGCGCCGAGACCTGATAAGCGGCAGCCCGGAGGGCTGCCGGTCCCGGCCCCCCGCGCAGAAACGGCACAGCCACACCGGCGAGCAGGCTGATCAACAGGAGCGCCGCGATCGTCTCGATGAGAGTGAATCCCGCCCGCCGGGCAGCCGGGCCGCCCCGCCGTGGGTGGGTCATACGGCTCACTCCTCCTTCGCGCCATCGGCGCCGCGGCCGTTCGGGCCGAGGGAGACGATGGTGTAGGGCGCGTTCTTGCCCGGCACACGATATTCGTAGGCTCTGCCCCAAGGATCCGCCGGCAGGGTCGATTGCTTGAGATAGGGCCCCGCCCAGCGCTCGGCGCCGGCCGGGCGCGTCACCAGGGCGGCCAGCCCCTCGTTGGCGGTGGGGTAGCGGCCGAAATCCAGATAGTAGAGATCGAGGGCGGCGGAGAAGGCCTCGACTTGGAGCTTGGCCGCCTTCTCGCGCGAACTACCGAGATAGCCGAGCACCCTCGGGCCGGCGAGGCCCATCACCAGCCCCAGGATCACGAGCACGACGAGAAGTTCGACGAGGGTGAACCCGCCGTCGCGGTCGCGCCGTCCGCGAGCCTCGGACCTTCTATTTGCGATCGTCTTACTGTTCAGAATCATCTTGGCGTTCGAGATCGTCTGGAGGAACATCCGGGCCTCTTACTTCAGGATATCGTTGACGCTCATCAGCGCCGTCATCACCGAGATGATCAGCCAGGCGATCATCACGCTGACGACCATCATGGTGGCGGGGCCGATGATCGCGATGGCGCGCCCCAGGGCAGCATCGAGGCGCATCTCGTAGAAGCCAGCAACGCGGCGGGCGCTGTCGGCGAGATCACCGGCCTCTTCGCCTACCCGGAGCACCTGCACGACATGGGCCGGCAGAACGCCGCGCGTGGCCAGGGATTGCGACAGCCGCTGGCCTTTGCGGACGTCCGCGATCACGGCATCGATCTCCCGGGACAGGGTCGGGAGGCGCACGACGTCGCGCAGCAGGCGCAGGGTGGTGGAGATGTCGATACCGTTCGAGACCAGAACCGCCAGGGTCCGGCAGAAGGTGAGCGTTCCCTCGTAGAGGAAGAGGGTGCGCAGCACCGGTACCCGGAAGGCCAGCCGCAGGCCGAGGCGGTGCCGGGCGGTCATGCGGCCGGCGACGAACAGACCCAGCACGAGGGCGGCCAGCGCGACGAGGATCGCCTCGCCGTTGTTGCGCAGGAACGCCGAGGCATCGAAGACGAGGAGGGCGGAGGGGTCGAGCTTGTCCTTGAAGCCTTCGAGGGCGGTCTCGAATTGCGGGATCACGTAGACGAAGATGAAGATCATCGCTGCGAGAGCCGCCAGGATGAGGAAGACCGGATAGCTGATCGCCCCCACCAACCGCTTGCGCAGGCGCTCGGTGCGCTGGCGTTCCTCGGCCAGCGTGGTCAGGGCCTCTTCGAGCCGGCCGGTGGCCTCGGCGACTTCCACCATCTTGACGTAGATCGGCGGGAACAGCCGCGGATGTTCGGCCAGGGCCTGCGAGAAGCTGTTGCCGCTGGCGAGGGCCGCATGGAGTTCGCGCAGCACCTGCTTCTGCCAGCGGCCCGCGCCCATCTGGGTCAGTAGCATCAGGGATTGGCTCAGGGTGACGCCGCCCTTGAGCAGCATGACGATGTCGAGGGTGAGGGCGGTGATCTCCTCGCTCCGCGGTTGCGGCGTCATCCATTGGCGCCAGTTCCGGCCGGCGCGCGCCCCCGCGGAGGTGAGGGCGGCAATCGGCACCAGGCCGGCACGGTCGAGTTCCTCCAGGATCTCGGCCGGAGAACCGCCGTCCATCACGCCGGAATGGATTCGTCCGCCGGGATCGATCGCCCGATACGCGAAGCTCGGCATCACATCCTCGTCGCGTCGAGCGAGGGGATGTGATGCACCACCGCCCAGGCGAGCAGGATCGCGGGCGCCAGGAAGGCCCCCAGGGGGATGCGGTCCCTGAGCCCCATCGGCCGGCCCGCGATCCTGCGGGCCAGAACCACGGCGAGGGCCAGGGCGCAGGCCCCGCAGGTCGCCCAGGCGAAGCCCTGGGCGCCCAGAAGCACACCTCCCGCCAGGCCGAGCTTGACGTCCCCGAAGCCCAATCCGTCATAGCCGCGCCGACGGTAGAACAGCTCGCGCAAGAGGAGCAGGGTTCCGGTGCAGAGACCAGCGTCGACTGCCAGACCCATGAGGACGAACCGGACCTCGTGCAGGGCGTCCAGCCCCTCGCCGAGGCGCAAGGCCGCTCCCACCAGGACGAGGCCGGCGACGCCCCCGTCGGGGATGGTGAAGGTCGTGGCGTCCTGCCAGGCGATCCATGCGGCGAGGCAGGCGACCACCACGGCGGCGATCGCCTGGGGCAGGATTTCTCCCGGCAGTGCCGCGAGCGGAAGCGCTGCGACGAGGCTGACGGCGACAGCCGCTCCATCGGATTTCGGAATGAGGACCCGGGCGATCATGGCTTATGGACGGCGGTCCGTGCCGGGGCATCGGCCCTTGGCCTGTCGGAGAACTTCAGGCGCGAGCGGAATTCCTCGGCCACCGAGGCGGCGTCCTCGCCGTTGCGCACCACGACCGGGCGGATGAACATGACGAGTTCCTTGCGGTCGAACCCCTTGTCGGTGGAGCCGAAAAGGTCGCCGATCAGTGTGCGGGCGAGGTAGGGAATGCCGTCCTTCATGGTGCGGCGGCTCTCGCTGATCATGCCCGCCAGGAGCACGGTCTGGCCGTTGTTGATCGTCAGTGAACTCGACACCCGACGCCGCGAGATCGTCGGCGTGAGCGTGTCCGCGCCCGCCGAGACGTTTGAGATCTCCTGCTCCACGTCGAGGGTGACGGTGTCGCTCTGTCCCACGCGGGGGATCAGCTTCAGGATGATGCCGGTATCCTTGAACTCCACTTGGTTCAGGATGGGTGCATCGACATTGACGACGCTCTGCCCCTGCCGGGTGGTGATCGGCACCTGATCGCCGACCTGGAGCACCGCCGGCTTGTTCTCCATCACCACGAGGGAGGGCGATGACAGCACCTGCACCTTCGAGATGCTGTCGAGGGCCGAGATCACCACGTCGGGGCTGTTTCCGCCGCCGACGAAGTTGAAGCCCGGCAGCTTGCTCTTCAGAACCTGCTCGGCCGTGTCGACGAGGCCGATGGAGCCCCTGTTCTCGCCCAGCCCCACCCGATTGCTGCGCAGGTAGAACTGGATGCCGTACTTGAGAGCGTCGTTGAGCTGGACCTCGGCGATCATCACGTTGATCGCCACCTGGACGGGGGGGATGTCGAGGCTGCGCATGACGGCGAGGACCTTCTGGTAGGTCTCGCCGTCGGTGTAGGAAACGACGGTGTTGTTGGCCGGGTCGGCATTCACCGACAGGGAGAGCCGGCGGCTCTGACCGCCGCGGCTAGGTTCGCTTTCCCCCGGAGCGGCGTCGGGAGTGAAGGCCTCCGCCGAGACAGGCGCGGTGGGGAAGCCGCCCGTGCGCGTGGTGCTGGCCGGCTGGGTCAGGGATGCCTGCATCCCCCCCGAGCTCGTTGCACCGCCCTCCGCGCCCCGATCCTGCGACCCTCCACCGAAGGGCGTGGTAGACAGGCTCCCGCCGGGACCCGCCCCGCCCGCGGCATCGGACGAGCCGGTGCCGCCGCCTTTGAACAGGCCGCCGACGAGGCGCGCGAGTTCCTTGGCGTCGCGGTGGCGCGGCCGGTAGACGAAGACGTTGTCCGCGGCCCGGTCGCTTTCCTGGTCCAGCCGACGGATCCAGGTCTCGGCGCGGCGGATCAGGGCCTGGTTCTTCGACACGGCCAGGATGGCGCGCATGCGGGAGATCGGCTTGAACTGGATCAGGCCCGAGCCGCTTCCGCTGGTCTCGTTGTCGAAGATCCGCGTCAACTCAGCCACCACCGCTTCGACGCGGGCACGCCGGACCTCGAACAGACTCACCGACTGGTTCTGCATCCAGTCCGTATCGAAGGATTAGATGGCGCGCACCACGTCCTCGCGGTTGGGCGCCGGGCCCCGGACCAGGATGGCGTTGCGGCCCGGATCGATGCGCAGCCCGTCCGACTCGGCGATGAAGCCGGAGAGCAGCTTGGTCATGGTCGCCACGGAGGTGAAGCGCAGCGGCACCACCGACACGCCGTTGCCCGACAGCGCCTCGCCCGCGTCCACGACGCCGCCGCCCACGGCCATGGGCGCGACCCGATAGGTCGATCCGATCTTGGTCAGGGAGATATTCTGGGCGGCGAGCACCGTCTCGAGGGTCGACAGCACTTCGGTCCGGGTCATCTGGGATGTCGACGAGAGGGTGATGCGGCCGCTGACATTCGGCGCAACCGTGTAGGTGACGCCCAGTATGGTGCCGAGCACCGACTGGAGCACCTCCTTGATGTCGGCATCCTCGAAATTCATCCTGTAGAGGCCGCCGGACGGCTGCCCCTCGGCGGCATTGCGCAGGGCGACCGGCCTGAACGGATTGCCCTCCCCCGGCGCAGAGGCGGTCGAACGCTCCGCCGCGCCGACCTCGGCCATCTCGGTTCCGAAGTTGAAGCTACGTCCGGGCTCTCCGTTCGCGGCCAGCAGACCGCTCGATGCCGTCCTGCCGGCCGTCTTTCCCTTTGGGCCACGTGCTGTCAGATCCACCAAGCTCGCATCGGAGAATCCGGAACGCGACGCAGCGGATCCCGACGGGCCGAATCCCGATTGTCCGAGGGGATCGGAGGCAACGCAGCCGGACAAGGCCATCACTCCAAACCCGATCGCGGCAACAACTGTCAGACGCACACAACAATCCTTCTACACATCCGTCAGATCGCCATTACGGTGCGACGTGCGGCGTTTCATGGTCTTTCCAAGTCGGACCGCCGACCGCGACGGAAAGGTCTTGTAAGACGGCGCCATTCTCCGCGTTAGCCACGACCCTGCGATCTCGTCTGGCAATTTCCGCGCCAGGTGCTCTGTCGCTTAGTAGGCGAGATCGATGTTGAGGTATTGATTTATCGATAAATGATTATTCGAATAAATATTTTGGTAGAGCAATACCCAGGATCGTATTCCCGGGTATTGCGTCTTGAGTATCTATGCTCGATTTTCTGACGAAAGCCCGGCGCGGGTTATTTCGGCAGGGGGCCGAAACTCCACGGGGGCGAGCTCGCCAAGAGGAGGAGCGAGACGTCGGCACCGGCGGGCAGAGCGTTGAATGTCGCCTCGGGAATGCGGATCGTGATCGTTTTTCCGTCCGGCCCGATTGTGCCGCCCTCGATAGTCTTCTCGCCAATCAAGAGTTTCGGAAAAGCGTCGGTGAAAGGAAAAGAACGCTTGGACGTCAGGACGATGTCCACCCCTCCTTGGTTGGCCGACTTATCTGCCCCGGCCTGAGCAGCGGAAGCTGAAATCTTAGGATTACGCAATATCTTGATTGTATTTTGATCGTCCGAAGGACTTGCCGGGGCAAGGGAAGCAAACTGGGCCTTGAACGGGTCCGTCATCATCCGCTTTCCAGCCACAGATGCGACAGCATCCGTCTTATTGTCCGATGTATCGGGATCATTTTTCAAAAGCACAAGATCAGCGATGTCGACAGTTCCAGCCTCCTGTCCGTTAAACACGAACCGTAGGCCCTTAATGTTGCTTAGGTCAACTCCTCCAAACTGAGACAGAGAAATATTGATAGTGTAAAGCGTCGAATGAAGCTGCTTTGCGCCTCGATAATTCGTTGGACCGACAGGCCGACTGATTCGAACTTCTTTGCTTGTAAGAAAGCCTTGCGAAAGCTGGTCATTCGCATCAACCAAACGAACAAGATATGACATCTCTCCATTCTCGGAAGCCGGATTGAGGCAGATCTGACCGAAGCACCGCAGACTAGTACGAAACGATATTGCCTTAAAGGGAGAAAAGTCCTTCCCAGGCGCAAAGTTGATCTGGAACATCTTGATCCCCTTCGACTGGGCATCCCATCCTACGGTCGCGACTCGAGTTCCAGCTTGATGCTCAAAGGCGGCGCTCTGATGAACGACAGTGACACCTTTACTCGTCGTGCGTACTCCCGCATCGCTCGTTCCAGTGTCCCTCGAGAAGGTCTCCAAGCGCTCGACGTCGGGCCCGATCGGCTGCGGCAGAAACCCGCGATCGACGTTGGTAATGTCGGTCAGGCTGGAAGGAAGCGAGTTGCTGGGATTGAAGATGGCAGCAAGCGATGGATCAGCATTTGCACCGACCGTTCCCCGAAAGAACGGGACCAGCGTCTGTACCGCGGTAAGCTGCTGTGGCCGTGAGCGCCCATTCTGAGGGTAAATCTCGTCCGCGCCGTAGCAGTCTCTCGAATCTGATTCCTGCCATTCAGTATTATAGGCGTTATGATTGGCGCCCCATGCATAAATACTACCATGAAAGGCTTTTATTTTATCAGTTTTATTAAAAAATACCCTGTCAAAGACCTTCATGCCCTGCAAGGTGGAAACATCGCCGTCGCAGGACGGCAGCAAGACCATACTGTTGACACCATCTGCATCCAGAACACGGGATGTCTGGCCATCAACTGGACCGATTTCGAAGAGAGACTTAATTTCAAGATTCTTGATCAAGGACGAAAATGAACTACCTTTATCTCGATATTGCTGCAATGCAGCTCGGATGCCTTCTCCGCCCCTGCTGTGACCCATCATGCCGACTTGTGAAAGATCCATTGTACCTTTCGGATTGAAGCGCAGGGTTGTGGGCGGCACGATTTGACCGACGCCCGTAGTCCAATCCGAGAGCAGCTTGAGATGGCGAAGGACCAACCGTCCCCGCATGAGATTAAGGCCATCGTCGCCATCGAGCCCGCTTCCTGCGGTGATACCACGGTTTGCGTTGATCGAAACGACCATGTAGCCCCAAGAAGCCATCTCTTCAGCGAGATACGTATAGCCAAGATGATTTGGCGTCACCACGTATCCAGGGGGACATTTTCCCTGATCTGTATAATCAGCAGAATCGTCGACGCGAACCTCTATGCTGCTATCGTATCTTCCACATGTTCCGTGATTGCCATGAAGAAAAACGATAAGAGGAAGCGGTGTCTTGCCAAGCTTTGTCGGGCGATACACCTCGCCCCAAAGATCGACCTTGCGGTCGGTTGCGACCAGCGGCTCGTCGCGGGCAAGGAATTTGTAGGAGCCTCTCGTGACTGCGTAGGGGCCATCAGCCGCCTCAACGAGGGTAGAAAGGTTCGAACAGACCGCCGCGAGAGCGAAAAACGCGGATTGCCAAAGGGATCTCGACTTCATTAGGTAACTCCGCGGAACATATAGCGATATCGAGTATGGATGGGACGATATGAGTTCAGATTTGTTTTTGTATTTTTGTTCGTTAGGGCAACCGATAAGCTCATACAGAAAGATAAAAAAGCGCTCACTATCTGTAGTAAGTCATTTTTCTCGGATGTTGATGTGTCAAATAATCCAAAAGTAATGGCAGAAAGGATCGCCCTCGCCCTCTTGTCGCTGCGCCATTGCTAATTTTCTCGATATTTCTCTAATTTAACTGACATTCAGTGACTTATTTTTAAGCGGTCCGAGCTCCAAACGGAGGCACTTACGAGGATGTAGGGAGAGACGTCAGCTCCGGCCGGAAGCCCGTTGAATGTAGATTGATCGAGTGAATATTTTGGTAGAGCAATACCCAGGATCGTATTCCTGGGTATTGCGTCTTGGGTATCTAAGCTCGACTTTCTGACGAAAGCCCGGCGCGGGTTATTTCGGCAGGGGGCCGAAACTCCACGGGGGCGAGCTCGCCAAGAGGAGGAGCGAGACGTCGGCACCGGC
>NZ_VRVC01000148.1:0-11832 GCF_008040005.1 Methylobacterium sp. WL19 | reverse complement strand
GGGGGAGCCCGACCGCGGTCCGCGCCGTCGCCGAGACGGCCGGGATCGCACCGGGGATCCTGCGCAAAACAGCGTATGGCGCATCGGCCCCGCCCCCGGCATCGAGGGGGAACATCCCCAAGGAACCCGCCATGCCCGCCGTCGACGCCCTCTACCGCTATCCGATCAAGGGTCTGTCGGCCGAGGCCCTGACACGCCTGAGCGTCACCCCGCAGGACGGGCTCGCCCATGACCGGGAATACGCCCTGGCGCTGGGGACCACCCGGTTCGATCCGGAGAAGCCGGAGCCCCTGGACAAGGGCTTCTTCCTGATGCTGCGCAACAACACGGCGCTGGCGGCCCTTTCGACGCGGCTCGACCCCGAAAGCCATCGCCTGACGATCCGGCGCGACGGGGAGGAGGTGTTCGCCGCCGACCTGTCCACCGAGGCCGGGCGTGCAGAGACGGAGGCGTTCTTCGCCGATTACCTCGGTGAGGAGACCCGCGGGCGACCCCGCCTCGTGCGGAGTGAGAACCACAAGTTCACCGATGCCAGCGTGCTCTCACCGGTGATGATGCGCGCGATCTCGGTGGTGAACCTCGCCTCGGTGCGGGCGCTGTCCGAGGCGACGGGGCGGGAGCTCGATCCCCTGCGCTTCCGCGCCAACATCCATCTCGACGGGCTGGAGCCGTGGCAGGAGCTCGATTGGGTGGGGCGCGCGCTCGGCATCGGCCCGGTGCGCCTGCGCGGCCTCGCCCGCACGCCGCGCTGCGGCGCCGTCAACGTCAACCCGAAGACCGCCGAGCGCGACGCGAACCTGCCGAAAGCCATCATGAAGCATTTCGGGCATGTGGACCTCGGGATCTATCTCGAGGTCGTCGAGGGCGGGACGATCGCCACGGCGGATGGTGTCACCCTCGACTGAGGGAGGTCCAATCTCTCTTGTGGGCTTCTCGATTCAGAAATCTGGTCGAGAGCCGTTGCCTCTGTTCAAGAGGGTTCGTCATGAGGCGTCACGGGCTCCCTCTCCTTCCAGGAGAGGGGACCCGTGTTGCCCGCGAGAGGTGCGACTATCGTAGCCCACAAGGGGAAGGAGGGCCTCTGGTCAGGCGCGCTCCGTCCTCAGCTTGGCCTCACCAGGCTCGGCGCCTTGCGGTAGCCGGTGGCCGCCTCGTAGGCATAGGCGAAGCCGAGGAGGTCGGCCTCGCTCCACATCCGGCCCACGAAGATCAGGTTGAACGGCGAGCCGCTGGCATAGGCCCCGGCCGGCAGCGTGACGCCGGGCAGGCCGGCGATGTTGATCTCGCAGACCGTGGTCTCGTTGATGGCGAGGCCGCCATGCAGGGGCGGCAGTTCATCGCGCATCTGCGGGAAGACGAGCCCGTCGAGCCCGTTCTCGTCCATCACTTGGTTGAAGATGTCGAGATAAGCCTCTCTGAGGGCGAGGAAGTCCGACAGGTCGGGCGGCCGCGTCGGGTCGGCCAGGATCGCCTCGAAGACCGGATATTGGTGCAGGTAGCGCAGCACGCCCTTGGGGCCGAACGCATCCTCCTCCGCCGTCGCCTCGGCGAAGGACGCGACGCTCCGCAGCGCGGCGCTCCCCCCGAGGCGCTGCAGGTAGAGATGCAGGTCGTAGGGCACGGATTCCATGCCGCGGGCATCGAAATAGTTCAGGCCCTCGGTGGGCTCGGCGAGGGCCGCGAAGCCCGTGCCGGCGAAGGGATCGGCGACCAGGGTCGCGCCGCAGGCGGTAATCTCGCTCTGCGCCCGCGCGTAGAGGTCCGTCGCCTCCGCCGAGAGCGGCAGGTCGCGCCAGCCGGGTCCGAACAGGCCGAGGCGCTTGCCCTGCAGCCCGTTCCTGTCGAGCTTCGAGGTGTAGCCGCCCTTGGGCCGCTTGCCGATGCCGGCCACGGTCTTGGGGTCGGCGGCGGTGTAGCCGGCCAGCACGTCGAGGGTCAGCGCCGCGTCGCGCACGCAGCGGGCGATGGGGCCGACCACGTCGCGGGTGCTGCCGGCCAGGGGCACCACCCCGGCATTGGGGACGAGGGCGAAGGTCGGCTTGATGCCGACCAGTCCCTGCGCCGAGGCCGGGTTCTGGATCGAGCCGCCGGTCTCCTCGGCGAGGCCGAGCACCGCGAGGCTGGCGCCCACCGCCGTGGCCGTGCCGGCGCTGCTGCCGCCGGGCAGGCAATCGGGCGCCGCCGAATTCAGGGTCGGTCCGGCCCAGCTGTCGTTGGCGTGGCTGCCGGTGGCGCTGAGGACGGGGACGTTGGTCTTGCCGAGCATGACGCAGCCGGCCGCCCGCATCCGCGCCACGACGGGCGAGTCGGTCTCGGGGATCAGGTCGACGCCGCCGGCCTTGGCGCTGAGGAAGCGCCAGCCCGCCGTGGTCGGCAGCCCGGCCATGTCCATCGGGTCCTTGATCACCACCGGCACGCCGGCCAGCGGTCCCAGCGCCTCGCCGGCGGCGCGGCGCGCGTCGATGGCGCGGGCGTCGTCCAGCGCCTGCGGGTTCATGACGATGATGGCGTTGTAATGCGGGTTGTAGGCGGCGATCCGGTCGAGGAAGGCCAGCGTCAGCGCCTCCGAGGTGACCCCGCTGGCGAAAGCGTCGGCCACGTCGGCCAGGGTCATCTCGACGATGTCGAGGTCGGGGCTTGGTGTCGGGGCGGCGGCCATCGCGCAATGTCTCCTTGGTTGGAATGGATGGAAGGACTGTACGGGATGAGGCCGGCGGCCTCACTCCATGCCGACGAATTCCTCGATCATCGCCCGGTCGCGGGCGATCTCGGGCGGGATCTCACGGGTGACGACGCCCTTCTGCAGGATCAGCACCCGCTCGGAGAGGCCGGCGATGAAGGTGAGGTTCTGCTCGACGAGCAGGATCGTCAGGCCGCGCGCCCGGCCGATCGCCTGCAGCGTCTCGATGATCTCCTCGATGATCGAGGGCTGGATGCCCTCCGTCGGCTCGTCGAGGAGGAGGATGCGGGGATTGCCGCACAGGCAGCGCGCCAGCGCCAGCAATTGCTGCTCGCCGCCCGACAGCGCCCCGCCCGGCCGGTCGAGATAGGCCTTCAGCCGGGGGAACACGGTGAGGCTATCCGCGATGGTCTCGTCCTCGTCCCTGTCGGAGAGGAGGCAGCCCATGCGCAGGTTCTCGCGCACGCTCAAGGTGGCGAAGATCTCCCGGCCCTGCGGCACGAACCCCATGCCGAGCCGTGCTCGCGCCGTGGGCGAGCGCCGGGCGATGTCCTCGTCCCCGAGGCGGATGCGGCCGGCGGTGACGGGCAGGTAGCCCATCAGGGTGCGCAGCAGGGTCGTCTTTCCCATGCCGTTATGGCCGAGGATGCCCACGAACTCGCCCTCCCCCACGGTGAGCGAGACGCCGCCGAGGATCGGGATGCGGCCGTAGCCGGAATGAAGGCCCTCGACGGACAGGAGCGCGGGCTTCGCCGCCGGGACGGCGTTCGGGCAGGCGGAGAGCGGTATCGGCGGGATCGCGTTCATCGTGCGGCTCATGCGGCCTGCTTGCCGAGATAGACGTCGCGGACCCGCTGGTCGGCGAGCACCCGTTCCACGCTGTCTTCCATCAGGATGCGGCCCTGGTTGAAGACGGTGACGGTCCTGGCGATCATCCGGATGAAGGGCATGTCGTGCTCCACCACGATGAGGGCATGGGTGCGGTTGATCTCGCGGATGAGCTCGGCGGTGCGGTGGACCTCGTCATGGGTCATGCCGGCGGCGGGCTCGTCGAGGAGGATCAGCTCCGGTTCCTGGGCCAGCACGGTGGCGATCTCGACCCATTGGCGCTGGCCGTGGGCGAGCTGGCCGACATTGCGTTCGGCGATGGCCGTGAGCTGGAGCCGGGTCAGGGTCTCGTCGACGATGGACCGCGTCCGGGCGATGGACTTGCGCCGCCCGGCCGCCACGAACACGTTCTCGCGCACCGACAGGCCGTTGAAGACGTTGGGCACCTGGGTCTTGATGCCGACCCCGAGCCTCGCGATCCGGTGCGGCTCGGCCCCGGTGATGTCCGTGTCGCGGAAGCGGATGCGGCCCTCGGTGGGCGTCAACTGCCCGGTGAGCATCTTGAAGAAGGTGCTCTTGCCCGCGCCGTTGGGGCCGATGAGGCAGCGCAGCTCCACCTCGCCGAGGGTGAAGTCGACATTGCCCACCGCCGTCACCCCGCCGAAGCGCATGGTGACGCCCTTGGCCTCGACGAGCGGGCGAAGCGGCGGGCGGACCGGGGAAGCCGGCGCCGCCGCTGTCGTGGTGATGCTCATGGCCGGACCTCCCCTGCCAGCGCCTCGCGGGCGGGATCGGCGGGTTTGCCCGCCTTCGCCTCGACGATTTTGGCCTTGAAGAGCTTGGCGGGGAGTTCGGGAAGGCGCATCAGCAGGGTCCTCACCACCGGCAAAAGCCCCTGCGGGATCAGCAGGACGAACGCCACGAGGACGATGCCGAGGCCGAGATTGGAATCGACGACGTTCTGCGAGCCGGCCTCGATGATGAGCCACTGGATCAGCACCGCGCCGAGCATCGGGCCGACGAGGGTGCCGAGGCCGCCCACCAGCACGAAGATGATCACCTGCGCCGACATCGACAGGCCGAACACGGTGGGGCTGATGAAGCCGCCCCAATTGGCGTAGAGGCAGCCCGCGAGCCCGGCGACGGCGCCCGAGATCATGAAGGCGAGGAGCTTGTACAGGCGCGGATCGTAGCCGATGAGTTGCGCCCTGGTCTCGTTCTCGCGGATCGCCACCACGACGCGGCCGAAGCGGCTGGCCAGCACCCAGCGCAACAACGCGTAGACCAGGATCAGGGCGCCCATGGCGGCGTACCAGACGCCGTCATTGTCGAGCGGGTTGCCCGCGTCGCCGAGCTTGTTCAGCGCCGGGATCGCCGGGATGCCGTTGAACCCGCCGAGTTCCGCCTCGCCGATCCGGTACTGGCTGCCGGAGGTGGTGTTCACGAGCTGGAACAGGATCACCGAGACGGTGAGCGTGATGACGCCGATATAGGCGTCCGAGATCCGGCCGTAGAACATGAAGTAGCCGAGCAGCCCCGCGAACAGGGTCGGCACCAGGATGGCGATGAGGATCGGCAGTGTGCTGTCGCCCATGTTGATGACGGAGACGGCGTAGGCGTAGCCCCCGAGCCCGAGGAAGGCGGCCTGCCCGAAGGACATCACCCCGCCATAGCCCCAGATGAAGCCCTGGCTCAGGGCGAACATGGCGAGTGCTGCAAAGCCCGTGGCCTGGACGAGGCCGAACGTGTCGAGGGCGTGCGGCGCCCCGAACAGGATGCCGAGCATGACGCCGAGGGTGACGAGGAACCCCATGGCGGAGCGGCGGGCGACGGGATTCATAGGCTGCGCCTCAGGTAGCGGCCGGTGATGCCCTGCGGCAGCACGCGGATCAGCAGGATCGCGGCGACGAGGAGGGCGACGTCGCCGATGACGGGCGTGGTCCTGAACGAGACCAGTTCGTTGATGACGCCGAACACCGACGAGGCGAGGCCCGTGCCCGTGACGATGGCCGGCCCGCCGCCCAGCACGGTGATGAAGGCGCGGGAAATGTAGGCCGCCCCCATGGACGGGGAGACGCCGGAGATCGGCGCGAGCACGCCGCCGGCCAGCCCCGCGAGGGCCGCGCCGAGGCCGAACGTCGCCATGTAGATGCGGTCGGGCGACACGCCCATGGCGGCGGCCATGCGCGGGTTCTGCATGGTGGCGCGCAGGATCAGCCCGAACTTCGTCATGCGCAGCAGGAGGAACATGCCCGTCAGCACGGCGAGCGCCGTGGCGACGATGACGAGGCTGTAGAGGCTGGCGCCGTAGCGGCCGATCTCGAAGCTCCCGACCGGCGTCGAGACGCCCCGCACGACGTTGCCGTAGAGCGTGGTGATGAGGCCGATCAGCCCGAGACTGATGCCCCAGGTCGCCAGCATCGTGTCCATCATCCGCCCGTAGAGGAAGCGGATGACGGTGCGTTCGAGGATCAGCCCCACCGCCCCCACCACCAGGGGCGGCAGGACCAGCATGGCGATCCAGATGTTCACCCCGGCACCGTTCGCCATCACGGCGGTGTAGGCGCCGAGCATCATGAACTCGCCATGCGCCAGGTTGATGATGCGCATCATGCCGTAGATCACCCCCAGACCGAGGGTGATCAGGACCAGGGTGGCGATGCCGGTGAGGACGTTGAAGGTCAGGAGCCCCGCGAGATCCATGAAGAGGCGCCTCAGCCCTTCAGGTCGGGCGTGAACTGCTTGTTCATGCGCGGGTTCTTCACGAGGTCGCAGGCGCCGCCGGTATCGGCCGGGAACGAATCCGGGAAGGTCGCCAGCTGCTCCCATTTCCGGTCCTTGGGCCGGGCGAGATAGGTGTTGCGGATGGTGTGGTGGGTGCCCGGATCCATCGTCACCTTGCCCGTGGGCGAGTCGATGCTGATGCCGCTCTCCAGCGCCGCCACGACGGCGTCGCGCTCGATCGAGCCGGCCTTCTTCACCCCCTCCGCCCAGAACATGATGCCTTCGTAGGTGGCGGTGTCGAGCTCGCTCAGATCGGTGACGTCGGCGCCGAACTTGGCCTGCATGCCGGCGACGAAGGCCTTGCTCGCGGGCGTGTCGAGGTCGTTGTACCAGCCGTAGCAGGTGAGGATGCCGTTGGTGGTGGAGGTGTCCATGGTGGTCAACTCGTCGCCGAGGCCGAACACGCTGGCGCCCATGGGGATCTTGCCCTTCATGCCGGCGGCGTCCCACTGGCGGTAGAAGCCCGAATGGTTGGCGCCGACGAGGGCGGAGAGGACGATCTCCGGCTGGGCCTGCTGGATGCGGCTGATGGCGGAGGAGAAGTTCGTGACGTCGAGGGGGAAGAAGTCGGTGCCGGCCACGGAGCCGCCGCCATCCTTCATGAACTTCGTCATCCAGCTCGCGGTGATGTGGCCGTAATTGTAGTCCGCGGCGACGATGTAGGCCTTCTTGCCCCAGTTCTTGAGGGCGTAATCGACGATGTGGTTGACGGTCTGGGCCGGGGTCGAGCCGGTGCAGAAGACGTTGCGGTCGCAGACGCCGCCCTCGTACTGGGTGTTGTAGAAATAGAGGGTCTTGGAGCGGCCGAAGATCGGCCGGATCGCCTCGCGCGAGGCCGAGGTGATGCCGCCCTGGATGACGTCGACCTTGTCCTTCAGGGCGAGGGTCTGGGCGTATTGCGTATAGAGTTGCATGTTGGACTGGGTGTCGTAGGCGATCAGCTTGATCGGCCGTCCGAGCAGGCCGCCGGCCTTGTTGAGCAGTTCCACCGTGTATTCGGTGGTCTCGATCATCCGCTTGCCTTCGAGCCCGAGCGCCCCGGTCCCGTCGAGGAGGCTGCCGAGCTTGATCGGCTCCGCCGCGAGGCCGTTGCGCGCGAAGAACGGCATCGCCACCGCGCCGCCCGCCCCTGCCAAACCGAGCTTGAGCGCATGGCGACGGTTCATCGTGCCCTTGGTCATCGATATCACTCCGCTTCGTGCCGTCTGCACGGACGATCGCCGCCGGCCGCGCCGGAGTGACGTAACAAGATCGATGCCAACAAATCTCACATTACGGGCAAGGTCGGGCGAGCGCGCCGGATGCCTCCTCCATAGGCAGGGCGAGGACCGTTTCGCCTCGCCTCAAGGCACGAAAGCCACAGATCACGCACGTGCCGCATCGGCGCGGAGAGCGTCCCGCGTGGCCGGTCAGGCGGCGCGCACGGTGGCGAGGAACCGGGCCACCTCCGTGCCGAGATGGTCGGATTGCTGCGACAGCGCCGAGGCCGAGGCCAGGACCTGGCTCGCGGCGGCGCCGGTCTCCTCGGCCGCGTTCGCGACGCTGGCGACGTTGGCGGTGACCTGTCCCGTCCCCATGGCCGCCTGGGACACGTTGCGGACGATCTCCTGGGTGGCGGCGCCCTGTTGCTCCACGGCGGCGGCGATGGAGGTGGCGACGGTGCTGATCTCCCCGATCCGCGTGGTGATGGTTCCGATCGCCGAGACCGCCTGTCCCGTCGAGGCCTGGATGCGGCCGATCTGGTCGCCGATCTCCTGGGTCGCGCGGCTGGTCTGGCTGGCGAGCTGCTTCACCTCGGCGGCGACCACGGCGAAGCCCCTGCCCGATTCACCGGCCCGCGCCGCCTCGATGGTGGCGTTCAGCGCCAGCAGGTTGGTCTGCCCGGCGATCTCCGAAATGATCGACACCACGTCGCCGATCCGGCCCGCCGCCAGGCTGAGTTCCTCGACGAGGGAGGCGGTCCGTGCCGCCTCGTTCACCGCGAGGGTGGCGAGATTGGCCGATCCGTCGACCTGACGGCCGATTTCCTGGACCGAGGAGCCGAGCTGTTCGGCCGCCGCCGCCACGGTGTTGACGTTGGAGGCCGCCTCTTCCGCCGCCGCCGCCACAGTCAGGGATTGCGAGGCGGTGTGCGTGGCCGTCGCCGTCATCGCGCGCGCGGTCCCCTGGAGCTGGCTCGCCGCCGCCGCCACGGTGCCGACGATGCCGCCCACGGCCCGTTCGAAATCCCCCGCCAGCCTGTGCATGGCGGCCTGCCGCTGGGCTTCGGCGCCGGCGCGCGCGAGCACGGTCTCCTCCTCCAGGGCGCGCATCTCGATGAGGCGCGTCTTGAACACCTGCACCGCATCCGCGATCGTGCCGATCTCGGTCCCCTCCCCCTGGCGCGGGATCGCCACGGACAGGTCGCCCGAGGCCAGCGCCTGCATCGGCTCGACGACCGAGGCGATGCCCCCGGTGACGCCGCGGATGATCCAGAACGCGAGCAAGGCCGACAGCACCAGGCCGCCGATGCCGGCGCCCAGGACGAGGGTCTCGGTGCGGTCGAAGGCCTGCCGGCTGGCGAGGCGGGACGTCTCCGCCACCTCGTTGTTGATGGCCACGAGCCGGTCCGCCAGGGAGGTGCACAGGCGCTGGAGTTCGGTGGACTTCCCCTGCAGCCGCTCGAGCCCATCCTCGTTCATCCCGCTGCGCGAGAGATCGAGGATCGCCTTGTTCTCCTTCTGGTAATCGAGCCAGGTCGTGGTGAGCGTGTCGTAGACGGCCTTCTCGCCGGGGGAGGTGGCCAGACTCGCATACTCGGCCAGGATGCGGGTGACCTTGCCCTGACGGTCGATGATCTCGGCATCGTAGCGCGTCTTCGAATCCGGATCGATCGCGCCGAGATGGCGATAGATGCTGATGGCGTAGCGCCCGATCCAGCCGGAGATCTCACCGGCCTTGGCGACGCTCGGCAGAGCGTCCGACTGCACGCTCACCAGATGTCCGTTGATCGTCCGGGTGGCGGTCAAGGCCACGGCCCCCATGACCACGAGGAGCAGCGTCGTGATCGAGAAGGCGCCGATGAGGCGCGCGCGCAGGGAAAGGCGGCTCAGCATGAAAAGCGTTCCGGTGACGGGAAGCCATCTCTGGATGGTATCCGACCGGAAGGTGCGCAAAATATCTAAATAATTCTTAAAGCGGAGCGGTGGCCCTGTTCGAGATTTGTCGCCAAAACCCAGGGCACATGATCGCGCGTTGTGCATTTTGACTATCATCGTGCAAGAATTGCCCGAATTTAGTCATGCGATCATGCATTTCTGACATGAGCGTTATGTTCGGGTAATGCGGTTACGGGCAAGATCGTCTTGCCGTTCGCTCACGCTTGCTGGGGCGGGAAGGAATCGCCGCCCTCCGTCGCCTCGGCCTTCGCCGCACGGTCCCGCTCGGCCCGCAACTCCTTCTCGGCCATGAGCCAGAACTCGATCTCGAACCCCATCGGCTGGTGATTGCGCTCCCAGAGTTCATAGGCGCGCCGGCGGATCTGATCGAATGTCGGCCCAGTGGCGCGGGCCGTCGCATCCCGCATCATCTGTGCCGTGCCTCGTGCTGATCCTGCCTCATCCGAACCCTGTTTCAGCATTCCCCGCCGGCCTCGTTTCGCGTCTGTCGCGTGTGATGTGGATGGGGCCATGGCATGGCCCCGGCGCCGGGACATTTACACATGGCAAGAGCGGGACCGATGTCGGGCCATTCCCCGCGACGGCTCCCCGATCGACAACGGTCCATCTCGAGCCAGGGCGCCTCGGCGCCGTTGTCGCACATGCAAGAGGCGGGCGGGCGCCCGCGGGAGGGAGATGGACCGTACGGGAGGGCTCTTTCCGCGCGTCCTCCACCCGGGCGGGTCGCAGGACGAGAACGGGCCGTCGGACGTGACATCCCCCGCCCCCTTCGGCGACAGCGAGTGTGCTCGGAAGCACGTGATGGCGTGTGCGAGGTGGATCGATGCGTCCCGCGCCGCGCGGTCGATGATATGGCCTCGTTCCACGCGGGAGCAGGATCGGCTCCGTGCCGATCGTCCACCGTCGCCGATACGAGAGCATGTTTCACCTGATCTTCGGTTTGCCCTGCCTGTACGTCATCACCAGGGTACTCTGGCCCCTGCCATGGCCGCTCGCCGTGAAGGCCGGCGTCGCCGTCCTGCTGCTCGTCGCGTCGCAGTACCATCTGTGGAGCCGCCTCTCGTCCGGCTCGGTCTTCGCGCCCGAGTTTCCCCGGCTGCTGATCGTGCTGTTCAACTGGGCCTTCGGGGCGATCGTCCTCCTGGCGGCGATGCAGCTGGCCCTCGACGTCGTGGCGCTGGCCTCCAAGGTCATGCCCGGCGGAGGCTGGGCGATCCCGGCCGGCTGGCGCTACACCGAGGCGGCGCTGGCCATGCTCCTGTCGGCGGTGGCGGTGCAGCAGGCGGTGCGGGTGCCGCCGCTCAAGGACGTCACCGTCGAGATCGAGAACCTCCCGGCCGGTTTCGACGGCTTCACCCTGCTCCAGCTGACGGACCTGCATCTCAGCCGCCTGTTCCCGGCGGCCTGGGCGCGGGAGGTGGTGACGCGATCCAACGCGCTCGGCGTCGATCTCATCGTCATCACCGGCGACCTGATCGACGGGGCCCTCGCATCGCGCCGCGCCGACGTCGAACCGTTGCGGGGTCTCCGTGCCCCGGACGGGGTCTGGGTGATCCCCGGCAACCACGAGTATTTCTTCGACTACGCGGGGTGGATGCGCCGCTATGCCGAGCTGGGCATGGGCGTGCTGGAGAACCGGCATACGGTCCTGAGGCGCGGTGCCGATGCGTTGGTCCTCGCGGGCGTGACCGACCTGTCGGCGTCGCATTCGGGCCGGCCGGTCCACGACCTCGACGCCGCTTTGGCCGGTGCGCCGTCCGATGCCCCTATCGTCCTCCTCGACCATCAGCCGAAGGATGCGGCGCGGGCGGCCGCCAAGGGGGTGGCCTTGCAGCTCTCCGGGCATACGCATGGCGGGATGATCCGGGGCCTCGACCGCCTGGTCGCGCGCGCCAATGCCGGCTTCGTCTCCGGCCCCTACGCGGTCGGCGCCATGACGCTCTACGTCAACAACGGCACGGGGCTATGGCCCGGCTTCGCCTTGCGGCTCGGGCCACCATCCGAGCTGACGCGCATCACGCTCCGGGGCAAGCCGCGATCCTAGAGCTGCGCGAGACCGCGTTGGGGTGGGCGCAGCTCTGGTGGTGAAAATCTGACGTTTGGTCCACGCTGCCGGGGCTGCTTTCGATCCATAGCGGAAATCGGCTTCGGCGCTTTTATCCCCCGATCGCGACGCCGCTCGCGCATGCCACCATTTCCAGGTCGCAAGGGCCATTAGTGTTACTAGACGTGGGCAGTCATATGTTTTTCTTGATTATATTGATCGCTCACATATGCATAAGTTCGATTTCTACATTATATATTGTATCTAAAAATGCTTCATGGAAATTAATAATACTATCCATGTTCGTAAATATTTTATCCTATATATTAGTTCACTAT
>NZ_VRVC01000147.1:0-11935 GCF_008040005.1 Methylobacterium sp. WL19 | reverse complement strand
GGCGGCCGCGATGGTCGTCGGCACCCTGGCGCGGGGCGAGCCCTCCACCGCCCTGGTGGTCACCATGCACTTCCTCCAGCACGGGCTGATCCATGCGCGGGAACACTGGCCGCGGGCGATCGCCGACCGGCTCGGCCGCGCGGCGGTGGAGGACGGCGCGCTCATCAACGCCCTGCGGGTCGAGCCCGAGCTTGGCACCCCCGCCCGGGGCGGCCTGCCGGAGACGGTGGCGCGGGCGACAGTCACGGGCTGGCGCGTCAGCGGCCGGAAGATCTATTCCACCGGCAGCCCGGCCCTCACGCACGGCCTCGTCTTCGTCCGCACCGACGAGGCGGAGCCGCGCATCGGCAACATTCTCGTGCCCATGGCCTCGCCGGGCGTGCGGATCGAGGAGACCTGGGACCATCTCGGCCTGCGCGCCAGCGGCAGCCACGACGTGATCTTCGAGGATGTGGAGGTGCCGGCCGACCATGCGGTGGACCTTCGACCGCCCGAAGGCTGGCGCAAGGCCGACGCCGACCAGCAGGCCTGGAGCACCACGATGCTGTCGGCCCTCTATGACGGCGTCGCCCGCTCGGCGCAGGCCTGGTTCATCGCCTTCGCAAAAGACCGCAAACCCGGAAGCCTCGGCCAGAGCCTCGCCACCCTCCCGCGGTTCCAGGATGCCATCGGCGAGAACGAGCGGCTGCTCAGCCTCAATGCCCGCCTGATCCGGAGCGTCGCCGCGGAGGTGGACGGGGGCGCCTGCCCCTCCATCTCCGAATCCGGGTTCCTCAAGGCCACCGTCACCGAGAACGCGATCCAAGTGGTGCAGCGGGCCGTGGAACTCGCCGGCAATCCCGGCCTGTCGCGGGCGAACCCGCTGGAGCGGCACCTGCGCGACGTCCTGTGTGGGCGCATCCACTGGCCGCAGGCCGATTCGGTCCGCGTCTCCGCCGGCCGCACCGCCCTCGCGCTCTGACATCACCGCCCCTTCCGACACGGACAAGGAGATCGCAATGAGCTTCCTTCCAGCCGACGCCGTCGAGTTCATCGGCTTCGCCGCCCCGCGCTACACCTCCGAGACCCATGCGGCTTCGGGACCGGCCATCGACCGCGACTACCTGCGCCTGCTCGCCCAGGCGCATGAATGGGGCGGGTTCGACCGCATCCTGGTGGCCTTCTACGCGACCCAGCCCGACGCGCTGCTGCTCTCCGCCCAGATCGCGGCGGTGACCGACCGGATCGGCCTGATGATCGCCCATCGCACCGGATTCACCGCGCCGACGGTGGCCGCCCGCCAATTCGCGACCCTCGACCAGTTGACCGGCGGGCGCGTCGCCATCCACGCCATCAGCGGCGGCGACGACCGGGAGCTGGCGCAGGACGGCGACCACCTGACCAAGGACGAGCGCTACGCCCGCACCGACGAGTTCCTCACCATCGCCCGGCAGGTCTGGACCTCCGAGGCGCCGTTCGACTTTACCGGCGCGCATTACCGGATCGACCGGGGCTTCTCCGAGGTGAAGCCGGTGGACCCGCGCGGCATCCCGGTCTTCTTCGGTGGCGCCTCGCCCGCCGCCATCGGCGTCGCAGGCCGCCACGCCGACACCTACGCCCTGTGGGGCGAGAGCCTCGATCAGGTCCGGGAGGCGATTTCCAGGGTCCGGGCGGCGGCCGCCCCCCATGGCCGCGATCCCCGGTTCAGCCTGTCGTTCCGGCCGATCCTGGCAGCGACGGAGGAGGAAGCCTGGGCGAGGGCCGAGGACATCCTGGCCCGCACCCGCGCCACCCGCGCCGCCAGGGGTCTTGGGCCGGCGCCCGTACCGGATAACGAGGGTTCGCGCCGCCTGCTCGCGGCGGCCTCTCAGGGGTCCAGGCTCGACAAGCGGCTCTACACCGCCATCGCCAGGGAGACGGGCGCCTCGGGCAATTCCACCGCCCTGGTCGGCACGCCGGAGCAGGTGGCCGACGCCCTTCTCGATTACCACGACCTCGGGGTGCGGACCTTCCTGATCCGCGGGTTCGACCCGCTGGAGGACGCCATCGCGTATGGCCGCGACCTGATCCCCGCCTTCAAGCGGCTCCTCGCCCAGCGTGGCGCACGGGCGGAGGCCGCCTGATGCGCGCCCTCATCGCCCTCCTCGCCCTGCTGGCGTTCGCCGGCATCGCCCGCGCCGACGAAACGGTGCTCCGCGTCGGCGACCAGCGCGGCAATGCCCGCGCGCTCATGGAATCGGCCGGCGTCCTCGCCGACCTGCCCTACCGGCTCGAATGGAGCGAGTTTCCCGCCGCCGCTCCTCTCCTCGAAGCCCTCAATGCCGGGGCGATCGATGCCGGCGGCGTCGGCGACGCGCCCTTCACCTTCGCGGCCGCCGCCGGGGTTCCGGTGAAGGCCTTCGTCGCCTTCCGCAACAAGCAGGACGGCCTCGCGATCCTCGTCGCCAAGGATTCGCCGATCAGGAATGTGGCCGACCTGAAGGGCAAGAGCATCGCCACCAATCGCGGCTCCATCGGTCATCAAGTGGTGCTGGCCGCACTCGAAGAGGCGGGCCTGCCGGCCAATGCCGTGACCCTGCGCTTCCTGCCCCCGGCGGATGCCAAGATCGCGCTCGCCAGCGGCAGCGTCGATGCCTGGGCGACCTGGGAGCCCTACACCTCCACGGCGGAGCTCGCCGGCCTCGCCCGTGTCGTGCGCGACGGCAACGGCATCACACCGGGCCTGAGCTTCGCGGTGGCGTCCGACGCCGCGCTGAAGACCAAGCGGGCGCAGCTCGCCGATTTCGGCCGTCGTCTCGTCAAGGCACGGGAATGGGCGCTGAAGGACCCGGCGCCCTACGCGGCGGTCTGGTCGAAGCTCATCGGCCTGCCGGAGACCGTGCCTTTGCGCTGGTTCTCGCGGGCGGAGTATCGGGCGGTGCCCATCGACGACGCGGTGATCGCCGACGAGCAGCGCAACATCGACCTCTATGTCCGTTCCGGGCTGATCCCCGCCGCGCGGGCGCCGCGCGCCGAGCTCATCCTCGATCGGAGCTTCGAACCGGCCGCCGCTGCGGTACGTTGAACCGATTGCCGCCGAGGACCGGACCCATGCACGACCCTTCCGACCACGACCACGCCCATTCCGACGACGCGCACACGCACGACCACGAGGCGGCGCCCGCGACCGAGCGCTGGAAGCATGACGGCGTGCGGGTGATCCCCGGCGACAAGCTCGATTCCAACACCGCCCAGACGCCGGGCATGTTCCGGCAGGCGGCGATCAACCATGCCCGCGTCGGCGCGCAGAAGATCTGGGCCGGCACGGTGGCGATCGCCCCCGACGCCAAGACCGGAGTGCACCATCACGGCGCCCTGGAAAGCGTGATCTACGTGGTCTCCGGCCGCGCCCGCATGCGCTGGGGCGACAAGCTCGAATTCGTGGCCGAGGCCGGCCCCGGCGACTTCATCTTCGTGCCGCCCTACGTGCCGCACCAGGAGATCAACGCCGATCCGGACCAGCCGCTGAACTGCGTCCTGGTGCGCTCCGACAACGAGGCGGTGGTGGTCAACATCACCGATGTGGAACCCGTGGAACGCCCCGAGACGGTCCATTGGGTCGACCCGATCCACAAGCATCCCTGATTCCGCGCCCTAGCGAGAGACGCCGCTCCATGATCCATCGTCGCCACGCGCTGCGCGCCGCCGCCGCGCTGAGTCTTCTCGCCCTCGCTCCGGGACGCGTGCTCGCCGCCGAGCCGAGGACGCTGCGCATCGGCTACCAGAAATCCTCGACGCTGATCGCCCTGCTGAAGCAGGACGGCAGCCTGGAAAAGGCGCTGGAGCCCCTCAAGGTCGGGCTCACCTGGCACGAATTTACCAGCGGCCTGCCGGTGATGGAGGCGCTCAACGCAGGCCAGATCGACCTCTCCGCGGACGTGGCCGACACGGTGCCGATCTTCGCCCAGGCCGCCAATGCGCGGATCACCTATGTGGCGCAGGAGGCTGCCTCCCCCGCCGCGCAGGCCATCGTGGTGGGGGCCGACTCGCCCATCAAGACGGTGGCCGACCTCAAGGGCCGCAAGGTCGCGGTGACGAAGGGCGCCGGCAGCCATTACCTGCTCCTCGCCGCCCTGAAGGCGGAGGGGATTCCGTTCAAGGCGATCACGCCCGCCTACCTCACCCCTGCGGACGGGCGCACGGCGCTGGCCAGCGGCGGGGTCGAGGCCTGGGTCGCCTGGGACCCGTTCCTGTCGGCGGCCGAACTGCAATCGGGCGCCCGTATCCTGAAGGACGGCACCGGCCAGTCGCTGTACAAGCGCTACTACCTCGCATCGGACGACTACGCGGCCAAGCACGGCGACATCCTCGACATCGTCTTCGCCAAGCTGCGCGACACCGGAACCTGGGTGAAGGCCAACCCCGACGAGGCCGCCACCCGCCTCGGCGCCCTGTGGAAGCTCGACCCGGCCATCGTCGCCAAGGCCAATGCCCGCCGCACCTACGTGGTCGAGCCGGTGACCCGCGAGGGGCTCTCCGAACAGCAGACCATCGCGGACGCGTTCCGCGCCGAGGGCCTGCTTCCGCGCGCCGTCGATGCCTCGGCGCTCGGCATCTGGGCGCCGACCAAGTCCTGACCGGCGAACGAAAAATCCCGATGAGCCGGGCTCATCGGGATCGGGGCGTTCCTCAGCGCAGGAGAGACGAACTCACCACTTGTAGGAGACGCTCGCGACGATCTTGCGCTGCGTGCCGTAGAAGCAGGCGGTCGCGGACGAGCAGGACGAGACGAAGCGCTTGTCGCCGACATTGATCATGTTCACGGCGGCGCGCCATCCGGCGTAATCGTAATGCACCGCCGCGTCGAAGGTCACGTATTCGGGCACGATGAGGGTGTTGGCGACGTCCGCGTAGGACTGGCCGACATAGTTCACGCCGCCACCGAAACCGAAGCCTTTGAAGGTGCCCACCGGGATCGTGTAATCGGCCCAGAGCGAGGCGAGGGTCTGCGGGATGCCCACCGGAACCTTGCCGAGATCGAGGTCCGTCCCCTCGATGGTGCGCAGACCGTAGAGCGTATAGGCGGCCGTGAGGTTCAGGCCTTCGGCGAGGGTCGCCGTGGCCGAGAGTTCGAAGCCGCGCGAACGCACCGAACCGATCTGAAGATTGGTGAAGAGGCTGACCGGGTTCGGCGTCAGCGTGTTGTTGCGGACGAGATCGAAGGCCGCGAAGGTGAAGAGCGTGTTCCAGCCGACGGGCTGGAACTTGGCGCCGATCTCGACCTGTTCACCCGTCTCCGACTTGAACGGCCGGTTTTGCGCGTCGGCGCCCGGCGTCGGATTGAAGGACGTCCCGTAGGTCACGTAGGGCGCCAGCCCGTTGTCGAGATTGTAGATGAGGCCGAGCCGGCCGGTGAAGGCGCTCTCGCTGATCTGGGTCGATGTGCCCGACGGGATCTTGCTGTCGATGGTGTTGTCGACGAAGTCCTGGCGACCGCCGATGAGGAAGGTCAGGCGTTCGGTGAGCGCGATCTGATCCTGCGCGTAGAGGCCGACCTGCTGGAGTTGCTGATTCAGCACGCGGTAGGGAGCGGGCGCGACCGCCGTCTGGAAGTAGCGCGGGAACAGGATGTTGAGATTCGGCGCCTGGGCGGGGAACGGGGTGGAAGCCTGGTTGTCCGAGAAGCTGTAGCGCTTGTAATCGACGCCCATCAGCACGGTGTGCCCGAACGTTCCATCGTTGAACCGGGCCTCGGCCTGGTTGTCGACGGTGAAGATCCCGGCGCGGGGCGTCGTCAGGAAGCCGTAGCGGGCGAGATTCGTCTGGGACGTGTCGCCCAAGGCGTAGCCGTTGGCGACGTAGCGGGAATCCGAGACTTCCGTGAACGAGTAGCGGAAGTTCTGGCGCACGGTCCAGACGTCGTCGACATGATGCTCGAACTCGTAGCCGAGATTGGCCTGGTTGCGGGTGTAGCGGTCCACCAGCGGATCGCTGGCGTTGAGCTTGCGGTCGATCCTGAGACCGGAAGCGTTGGTCCGCACGGTCCCGAAATACGGAAGGAACTGGCCGGCCCCGCCGGTCTCGTCGCGCTGGAAGCTCGTCAGCACCGTGAAGGTGGTGGCACCGTCGGGCTTATAGGTGAAGCTCGGGGCGATGTAGTAGCGGTCCTCCGGCGCGAAATTCACCTGGGCGTCGCCGTTCTGGAAACGGCCGGTCAGCCGGTAGAACCAGTGTCCGGACTCGTCCACCGGGCCACCGAGATCGAAGGCGGCATAGCGCTGGCTGAACGAGCCGCCGCCGAGTTCGAGGTAGCGGAGCGGCTCGAGGGTCGGACGCTTGGAGACGATGTTGACGAGGCCGCCCACGGGGCTGCCGCCGAACAGGGTGGCGGCGGGGCCGCGAATCAGCTCGATGCGTTCGGCGCCGAACGGGTCGACGCGGAAATTGGCGAAGCCGGTCTGGAACAGCTGGAGCCCGTCGCGGAACAAGCCGGATTCGGTGGCCGAGAAGCCGCGGATCAGGAACCAATCGAGGCGCGTGTCGGGGCCGAACTGGTTGGCGTAGATGCCCGGCGTATAGCGCACGGCCTCCGACAGGGTCTGGGAGCCCTGCGCCTTGATCTGATCGGCACCGACGACGCTGATCGATTGCGGCGTGCGGATGATCGGCGTGTCGGTCTTGGTGGCCGTGGCGCTGCGCGTGGCGACGTAGCCGTCCACCGGGCCACGGGCGGTCTCGGGCGCGCGACGACCATTCCCGACACCCGTGCCGTTCCCCGCGCCCGATCCTTCGACGCTCAGCGTATCGAGGGTCACGGCCCGTTCCTGCGCCGAACCGGCTCCCGTCAGGGCGAGGACCATGATCGACACCCCGGCCGCGAGGACGGCGGAACGGGCGAATGGGGACGACGGCATGGACGGCCTGGCTCCGGATGACGGGCAGCAGAACGGGCTCGCCCAAGTGGCGAGACGAGGCCTGCAGTGCTCTTTAGAATTATGATAAACTACTGTAATACAACATGTATTCGCCCTTCCGCCGTAGCTTTCGGCTCAGGCGGTGGCAAGATACCGAACACTCTTCGTCACTCGCCGTTGCTGCTTCGACACAGGCCGCGCAGGTTGCAATGCTTGTTCGCACTCAGCCTGCTGGAGATGCCGGTGGCGGCAACGATGCGGGATTGGGGCGTGAGCCAGCGGATCGAGGGTGTGGACCGGATGAGGGCCGGGGCCCATTCTCGACGCGACGCTTTGCGTGGCGGAGTGCGGCCTGTTCTGATGACGGCCGACGGAGCCCATCCCCGGCGCGACGGGCCGGGGATGGGGTGACGGGTGAAGACCTTACTTCAGGCGGTCGGCGGCCCAGGCGATATGGTCGTCCATGAAGGTCGAGATGAAGAAGTAGGAGTGATCGTAGCCCTCGCGCATGTTCAGCGTGAGGGGGATCCCGGCCTTCTTGCAGGCCTCTTCGAGGAGCCAGGGGCGCAGGCCGTCTGCCAAGAAGCTGTCGGCCGTGCCCTGGTCCACGAGGAACTCCGAGAAGCGCTTGCCGTCCTCGATCAGGGCGGTCGCGTCATGCGCGCGCCAGGCCGCCTCGTTGGTCCCGAGATACTTCTCGAAGGCGGGCTTCGACCATCCGGCCGTGGAGGGCTGGGCGATGGGCGCGAAGGCCGAGCAGGACTTGAAACGGTCGGGATAGGTGAGCGCGATGGTCAGCGCGCCATGGCCGCCCATGGAATGGCCGAAGATGCCCTGCCGGGTCATGTCGGCCGGGAAGTTCTCGGCGATGAGGGCGGGGAGCTCCTCGGTGACGTAGCTCCACATCCGGTAATTGGCGGCGTAGGGCGCCTCCGTCGCGTCGACATAAAAGCCGGCGCCCGAGCCGAACTGCCAGTTGCCGGCCTCGTCCGGAATGTCCGCGCCGCGCGGGCTGGTATCGGGCGCCACGATGATCACGCCATGCTCGGCGGCGGCGCGGCGGTACTCGCCCTTGTCCATGACGTTGGCATGGGTGCAGGTGAGGCCGGACAGGTACCAGAGCACCGGCACCGGGCCGTTCTCGGCCTGCGGCGGCACGAACACCGCGAAGGTCATGGGACAGCCGGTGGTCTTGGCATCGTGCTTGTAGACACCCTGCGTGCCGCCATGGGCGCGGGCCTTCGAAATGGTTTCCATGCGGTGATCTCCTGATGGGCGATGGTCGGTGCGGGCTCTTCCCTCCCCCCTCTGCGGGGGAGGGTGGGCCTCGCGTCAGCGAGGGTCGGGAGAGGGGAGCGCCGTATCCGGAGAGGGGGCCCCTCTCCCGCCTGCTCCGCAGGCACCCTCCCCCGCAGAGGGGGGAGGGTCGAGGCGTTTCGTCTCGATGGGATCAGTAAACCACCACCGAGCGAATCGACTTGCCCTCGTGCATCAGGTCGAAACCGTGGTTGATGTCTTCGAGCGGCATGGTGTGGGTGATCAGGTCGTCGATGTTGATCTTGCCCTCCATGTACCAGTCGACGATCTTCGGCACGTCGGTGCGGCCGCGGGCGCCGCCGAAGGCCGAGCCCTTCCAGACGCGGCCGGTGACGAGCTGGAACGGACGGGTGGAAATCTCCTTGCCGGCCTCGGCCACGCCGATAACGATCGACTCGCCCCAGCCGCGATGGCAGCATTCCAGCGCCTGGCGCATGACGTGGACGTTGCCGGTGCAATCGAACGAGAAGTCCGCGCCGCCGCCGGTGACGTCGAGGATCGCCGAGACCACGTGATCGTTGCCGACCTCCTTCGGGTTGATGAAGTGGGTCATGCCGAATTTGCGGGCCATCTCCTGCTTGTCCGGGTTGATGTCGACGCCGATGATCTTGTCGGCACCGACCATCCGGGCAGCCTGGAGAACGTTGAGGCCGATGCCGCCCAGACCGAACACCACGACGTTGGCGCCGGGCCAGACCTTGGCGGTGTAGATCACCGCGCCGATGCCGGTGGTGACGCCGCAGCCGATGTAGCAGATCTTGTCGAAGGGAGCGTCTTCGCGGATCTTGGCGAGCGCGATGGCCGGCAGGACCGTGAAGTTCGAGAAGGTCGAGCAGCCCATGTAGTGGAACAGGGTGTTCGCTCCATTCGGGCTGCCGCCGGTGGAGACGCAGGAGAAGCGCGAGGTGCCGTCCGGCATCACGCCCTGGCCCTGCGTGGAGCGGATCGCCGTGCAGAGGTTGGTGCGCTGCGACAGGCAGGACTTACAGCTGCGGCATTCCGGGGTGTAGAGCGGGATGACGTGATCGCCGACCTTCAGGTCCGTGACCCCGGCGCCGAGCTCGCGGACGATGCCCGCGCCCTCGTGTCCGAGGATCGCCGGGAACTTTCCCTCGGAATCGAGGCCCGACAGCGTATAGGCATCGGTGTGGCAGATGCCGGTGGCCATCAACTCGATGAGGACTTCGCCGGCCTTGGGGCCTTCGATGTCGATGGTTTCGATGGTGAGGGGCTTCTTGGCCTCCCACGCGACCGCAGCGCGCGTCTTCATGTCATTATTCTCATGTCTGGACGATCACGGACGGTGTCGAACTGCCGACTCTTCGACTTCGCCTCATCCAGGGGAGGGCAAGCCGAACGGCCCGAAAATCTGTTTCGTGCAATGATGGTTCTGGAGACGAGATGCAACGCCCTCGGGCCGCGCGGGAGGTCGCGTCGCCCCTGTGTTGTCGCGGAAGCATACCCGCCGGCGCCTCAGCGATAGCCCGCGGCCTGCAGTTCGAACAATTCGGCGTAGCGCCCACCCCTCGCCTGGAGTTCCTCGTGGGTTCCGGCCTCGATGACCTTGCCCCCGTCGAGGACGAGGATGCGGTCGGCCATGCGCACGGTGGAGAACCGGTGCGAGATCAGCACGCAGCTGCGCCCCCGGCTGAGATCGCGAAAGCGCTGGAACACCTCGAACTCGGCGCGGGCGTCGAGGGCGGCGGTGGGCTCGTCGAGGATCAGGATCTCGGCCTCGCGCATATAGGCCCGGCTGAGCGCGATCTTCTGCCATTGGCCGCCGGAGAGGTCGACACCGTCGGCGAAGCGCTTGCCGAGCGGCTGGTCGTAGCCGAGCGGCAGGCGTTCGATCACGCCGTCGGCGAGGCTGCGCCCGGCGGCACGGGCGATGCGGGCGGCGTCGTCCCGCTCGTCGATGCGCCCGACGGCGACGTTCTCGGCGGCGGTGAAATCGAAGCGCACGAAATCCTGGAAGATCACGCCGATTCGGGCGCGCAGGTCGTCGAGGTCGTAATCGGAGAGCGGTCGGCCATCGAGCAGCACACGGCCCTCGGTGGGGTCGTAGAGCCGGGTCAGGAGCTTGACGATCGTGGTCTTGCCGGCCCCGTTCTCACCCACCAGGGCGAGCACTTCCCCGGCGGCGAGGCGGAAGCTCAGGGACCGGACAGCCCAGGTCTCGGTGCCGGGATAACGGAAGCCGACCTCCTCGAAGACGATGCCCTCGGTGATCGGCTGCGGGAACGGCACGGGCCGCTCCGGCGAGCGGATCAGCGGCACCACCTCGAAGAACGAGAACAGGTCTTCGAGATACTGCGCCTGCGAGGAGATCTGCGAGAAGCCGAGCAGCAGGCCCTCGATCAGGCCGCGCAGGCGCTGGAACGAGCCGGCGAGGAAGGCGAGATCGCCGATGGAGAAGGCGCCCGCCACCGTGCGCCAGACGATGGTGGCATAGGCCGCGTAGTAGGCGAGCGTGCCCAAGGCCGCGAAGAGGCCGCCCCAACCGGCCCGGCGGATGGCGAGGGAGCGGTTGTCGGCCAGGAGCTTGGCGGCCACGATCCGGTAGCGTTCGGCGATATAGGCGTTGAGGCCGAAGAGCTTGACCTCCTTGGCCGATTCCACGCTGGCCCCGAGATAACGCAGATAGTCGATCTGCCGCCGCTCCGGGGTGCGGGTCCAGGCGAGGCGATAGCCCTGCCGGTTGAAGTAGAGTTCGTTGAGGAAGGCCGGGACGAGGGAGCCGGCGAGCAGCAGGATCAGCCAGGGAGCGTAGGCGGCCAGACCGATCCCGAAGGCGACGAGCGTGATGAGATCCTGCCCCTGCCCGAAGAGCTGGAACAGCAGGTTGGAGCGCCCGGTCACCTGCCGGCGGGCGCGCTCCAGCCGGTCCTGCTGGGCGCTGTCCTCGAATTGCTCAAGGTCGAGGGCGGCGGCGTGGCGCATCAGCCGCAGGGTGGCGGCATTGGCGTAGCGGTCCGCGACCAGCCCGTCGGTGAGGGTGCTCAGCCGCCCGAGCAGATCGGACAGGATGGCGAGGCCGAGCTCCACCGCGACGAGGCCGGCGAGACGCCTGAGGGCCGGGTCCGCCATCCAGCCGGCGATGCCGGTTCCTGCGGGATGGGGCCGGGCGTGTTCGGCGACGATGGCGTCGAGGATGAGCTTGCCGAGATAGAGCATCAACACCGGCAGGCTCGCCCGCGCGAGACGCAGAGCGACGCTCGCCATCAGCAGGCGCGGGCTCGCGGCATAGACGAGGCGAAACAGCGCCGGCAGGTAGCGCATGGCGCCCACGCGCTCGACGACGAACCGGTTCAGCGAGGCAGCGAGGGAGGCGGTGGACATCGCGGCGGACCATGACCGGAGCGGCCCCGTCCGTCGATGCGTCGTAGAGTGCTCAGTCACCGTCCGCGACAGTGATGCCGCGACCGCCTCATGCGACGCGTGGTTTCAGACGATGCGCTTCGTGACGCAGACGCCTGAGGACATCGGCCAGGACGGCAAGACTTTGGTTTCTCTCCCATGTTAGCGTCCCGCGTGTATTGTGCGCGTGAGGCGGGTTGGATGCTCAGCGGTTCGACTCTTCTACGGGTGGTGGTGCTCTTCGTCGTGGCGGCGGCGCTGGCGGGCCTGGTCCAGGCCTTCTGGCCACAGGGCAGCGACGATCCGGCGGCGCCGGTGCAGCGCACCGAGCCGACCAAGGTGACTCCGCCACAACCCGCGCCCCCGCCGCCCGAGCGTCGTGCGGAGCC
>NZ_VRVC01000146.1:0-11954 GCF_008040005.1 Methylobacterium sp. WL19 | reverse complement strand
GCGCGAGATGGCCCCCGCACGCCCGCCCCGCCTTCGGCTTCGGTGCCAAGGATCCGGCGGCGCTGCAGCTGGGCGAGATCGCAGGGCGCGTGACCGTCTTGCGCAGTCCGCGCATCCCCCCGAGGACGGCCTTGCCGGAACTTGGAGCAACGTCTCCGGCGCCGTCACGCCGAAGGCCGACGGCAAGACGGTATTCGAACGAGGCGGGCCTGCGGGAGCCCGTGACCGGATAAAGGAGGTAGCGATGGTGACCTATCAATTGATGCTGGCCGGAAGCCTGATGCTCATGCTCGCCACGGCACCGCCTCTCATGGCGGCGTCGGGCGGCATTCGGGACGTCACGCTGTCGAGCGGCGGACTCGCCGAGGTCACCGTGACCCGGTCCGTCGAGGGCGACACCACGGTCGCGATCGACGTCCAGGCCGATCAGATCGACGACATCCTCAAGAGCCTCGTGGTGCGCGACCCCGCAGGCTCGGTCGGCGCCATCCGGCTGGACGCGGAGGATCAGGTCGAGGAGGTCCTGCGCTCCGCGCCCTTCACCGCAGACGATCTCTCGTCTTCCGCGCAGCTCGCGGGCAAGCTGCAAGGGGTCAAGATCAGGATCGAGAGTTCCGGGCGGGTGCTGGAAGGGCGCGTGCTCGGCCTGTCCACGCGGGACGCCGGATCCGACACCGGAACGGTGCGCGTGCTCTCCGTCCTGACGGAGGCCGGCACCTTGGAATCCGTGAAGGTCGAGGACGGCGTCACGGTGACGATCCGGGATCCCGCCATGGTCGACAGGATCGCGAAGGTGGTCGACGTGGCCGGTAAGGCCAAGGCCGACGGTGCCCGCCGCGTCGAGATCGCCCTCGTCGGCACCGGCAAGCGCGAGGTTCGTCTCACCTATGTGGTTCCCGCGCCCGTGTGGAAGACGAGCTATCGGCTCGTCGATGGCGGAAGCGGGCGGGCGAACCTCCAGGCCTGGGCGATCATCGAGAACGCCCTGGGCGAGGATTGGAAGGGGGTTGCCGTCACCCTCTCGTCCGGATCGCCGGTGGCGCTCCGGCAGCGTCTGCATCGCCGCTATTGGCGCCAGCGTCCGGAGGCCCCGCTTCCGATCGACGAGGTCGGTTTGCCCGACCTCGATCCCGGTACGGTCGCGCCCAGGGCCGCCGCGCGCGCGTTCCAGGACGACGGGATCGCCGCCCCCTCGCCTCCCCGCCCGGCTCCGATTTCGCGAATGGACCGACTGTCATTGCCGGATGCGCGCTACGAGGCCGCGCCGGCCGCGGCGGCTGCCGACGCGACGGAAGGGGATGTGGCGGCGAACTTCACGCTCCCCCACCCCGTCGATCTGGGAGTCGGCCGAACATTGTCCGTGCCCATCCTCGACACCGAGATCGAGGCCGCGCGGATCGCGCTCTGGAAACCGGGACAGGGCGTCCACCCGACCGCAGTTCTGATGATCCGCAACGGATCCGCGGCGACGCTGCCGCCGGGCATCATGACGATCTACGACGGCAAGCTCGGCTATGTCGGCGATGCGCGGCTGCCCGCGACTCCCGTCGGCGAACAGCGTTTCGCCGCCTTCGCCGTCGATCGGAAAGTCCGCGTCCAGGCCGAAACGCAGCCGAACCAGGTGCTGACGGAGATTACGGTCGTCGACGGCGCGATCCGGGCCAAGACACGGTCGCGCGAAGTGACGAGCTACACGGTGAAAGGTGCTCAGGACGCACCGCGCACCGTCGTGATCGAGCATCCACGCCGCAGCGGCTGGACCTTCACGTCCGCGGCACTCGATACCGAGACCCCGACGGCCTATCGGTTGAAGGTCTCGGTTCCCGCCGCGGGTACGGCCGAGGTTCAGGCGGTGCTGGAACGCCTCCACGTCGAGACTTACGCGCTCGTCGACGCAGACGCGTCGATGCTCCTGCATTGGAGTTCCCTTGCGGGCGACGCGAAGCTGGCGGACACCTTGAAAACGCTGTCAAATGCCCACTCCGACAGCGAAGCCGCTGCCCGTGAGATCAGGGAGATCAATGACCGGGTCGCGAAAGTGAGCACAGAGCAGGAGCGCATTCGCAGCAACCTCGGTGCGGTTCCCAAAGACAGCGAACTTGCCCGGAGGTATCTCGCTCAGTTGAGCACGCAGGAAGACGAATTCACCAGCCTCGGCGAGGCTCGATCCGAGGCCGAAAATCGTCTCAAACTCTCGCAAGAGCGCCTTCGCGCCCTGATCTCGAAATTGTAGGCGCGTATTCCTGCGCCGCATGGCCGAACCGATGCCGGTTTGGTGCATCTCGCAAAATTGTCGATCGCCGGGCCTACCCATCCGATCTCGACGGTGCAGCAGGAGTTCGGCGAGAAACGCTCAAAAGATCCGGACATTCTTGGGTCTGAACGTCTGGCCGGCGAAGAGCCGCCGGTCTCCTGACCATACCGTCCAAAGACGTGACGCGCTCGATTGTCCGATCTCTCAAGGCATTTCGCAGCACGCCGACGTCGTTGCACCCGGAACGGCATGTCACGCTCCACAAACCAAAGGCTCCTCGTTCATGAGCGCGATCCTCACGACCTGGTCGATCAACCTCAAGATCGGCATCCTGATAGCCGTCGGCGTCAGCGGGGGGATCGGCGCGCTCATCGGCTATCGCATCGGCCGGGATTTTGAGAGCTTCATGGCAGCGGATCGGTCTCCGACCCAGCGAGCGCTTCGCCTCGTCAACCGGGTCGCAATCGAACATGGCGTCTCGCAGGGCGAATTGTTGAGAGCGATGCTGGAAAAGTACGATTCCTCATGCGGCTCGACCTGTGTCGACAAGAAATGATCTGCAGAAGTCTTTAGCGGTGTGGGCTTGTGGCCCTGGCCAAGGCCATGATCGCGATGTTCCATGCGTCCTTCGACGGCGGCATGCCCTTGATCGCGCTCCGGGGATCCGACGTCATCACCGCCGACGTCCAGGCCGGTGTGAAGCGCTGGTTCCTGCAATGGGGGGCAAGCACCAGGAAGGCCGCGCCGCCATGCACTTGGCGATGGACTCCTCCACAAGGTGAAGGCGGAGGCCTTCCCTAGGCCGCTCGCCTGAACCCGGACACGATCCACCGGCCGGCGAACCAGATCGCCAGGAGCAGGAGCGGCGGCACCAGGGTGAGCCGTAGGAGACCCGCCTGCCCGCCGAGGGCATCCAGCCGCCGCTGCCAGCGCCGGCCCCGGAAGTTCCTGGCAACCAGATCCTGCTCCGCCTTGTCGAAGGCCGTGTTCGCGTAGAGAGGAGTGTCGTCGGGAAAGTCGACGAAGAGCATGGGGTCCGACTTCACCGACGCATCGAATCCGTCCTGGTATCGGTACTTGATCCGGTCGAACCGCGGCGGATGCTTACCCTCGGATGGCTTCCGGAAGACCTCCAAGAACGGCTTGGACATGTTCTCCGTCTCGAAAGGATTGGAGACGCCTTCCCGCATCTCGACGGTGAACTGGTCACGCCCCCGCACCGTGTCCGACACGTTCGCCCAGGTCATCCAGGCAACGAGCGCGATCCAGACGGCCGTCGCCACGAGCCAGAACAGGCCCCGCGTCACGTTCACACCCTGCAAGCCCCCCGGTTTGCCGTCGCGGCCGAACGTGGCAGGCATCTCTCGATTTCCGGAAGTGCCGTCTCGACCCCTTGCACCTGCTCATGCGGCAGGCCGCAATCGATGTCCGTCGTATACCCGACCGCGGCGATCCGGCGGCCCGGCGGTAGCGGTGACGGCTGGCCGCCAATTGCCCGCTCGACGTTGTGCAGCGCCGCCATCGGATCGGGCCAGCCGGCCGCCCGGGCAGCGCGCCGTCGACAGAGAAGGGTGTCGTCCTGACCGGAAGGCTGCCAGCTGGGGCCTGAAAGCGAAAGGGCCGCTCCGGCCGGCCAACATGTAAAACGATTCAAGATGTCCGATCCGGGAATCGTTTGACACGTCGGGGGCGTTTTCCTGCCTCGCGAGGCGTCTAATGCGGCCTTGGGCTGGTATCGGGCTGGATCAAGGGGTTCGGACGATACCAGCCTGAGAGCCCAAGCGCCTGTCTACGCTGGGAAAAGGAGTGGAGCGGGCGATCGGGATCGAACCGACGACATTCAGCTTGGGAAGCTGACGTTCTACCACTGAACTACGCCCGCGTGCCGACAGACGGAAACGGTCTCGACAGGCGAGTTCCGGCCCTTCAGCGGGGCGGACCATATCAGAGCGGCCCGCTTTGTCCACGGTCTCGTCGCGGCGTGCCGCGCGGGTTCACGTTCCCAAGGGGCGGGCTTTCCGATAGCGTATAGGCCGGTCCGGCCCATTGATCCGGCCCATCGCGCGACCGGGTCGGCTCGCCCCTTCGGCACGGCGCCCATCCCCAGCATGCGGATTGTCAAAAAGCACCGATGGATATCTCCTCCGCGCAGGGCGGCACGCACGCCACGATGAACGACGCCTCCGGCGGGTCGCCCCGCCGCGGCCCTCGTCTCGTTCTCGCCTCGGCCTCGCCGCGCCGGCTGGCGCTGCTCCAGCAGGCGGGCCTCGAACCCGACGCCCTGCTGCCCGCCGATATCGACGAAACCCCCAACACGTCCGAAGCACCGCGCGAACTCGCCCGGCGCCTCGCCCGGACCAAGCTCGACGTGGCGGGGGACGCCGCCCGACGTCGCGACGACATGCGCGACAGCTACATCGTCTCGGCCGATACGGTGGTGGCCGTGGGCCGGCGCGTCCTGCCGAAGGCGGAACTGGCCGACGAGGCCACGGATTGCCTGCGCCTGCTCTCCGGGCGCCAGCATCGCGTCTATACGGCTGTGTGCGTGCTCTCCCCCAAGGGCAACCGCCGCGAGCGCGTGGTGGAGACGCGGGTGCGGTTCAAGCGCCTCTCCGGCCGCGACATCGAAAGCTACATCGCCTCGGACGAGTGGCGGGGCAAGGCCGGCGGGTACGCCATCCAGGGCCTTGCCGGTTCCTTCGTGGTCAAGCTCGTCGGCTCGTATAGCGCCGTGGTCGGCCTGCCGCTCTACGAGACGATCAGCCTCCTCGACGGCGAGGGCTTTCCCGTGCGGCAGGCCTGGGGGGCGATGGCATGAGCGGGACCGTTCCCCCCAAGCGCAAGCCGGAGCCGTGCCCGGTCTGCGCCAAGCCCGCGCAGGCGGAGTTCCAGCCCTTCTGCTCGACCCGCTGCGCCGATATCGACCTCGGCCGCTGGCTCACCGACCGCTATGCGATCCCCACCGACGAGGACGAAACCGAGGACGAGGCCCCGCCGCACTCATCCTGAGGGGAAGCCTTGGAAGAACATCTCAAACAGGTCCTGACGCGCGGGCCTCACACCTCCGCGAGGGGAAGCCAGGCCCGCCCGTCGCGGGCGAGCAGGGCATCCGCCCCCGCCGGTCCGTCGCTGCCCGCCGCATAGGTCTCTACCGGGGCATCCCTCCAGGCCTGGATGAGGGGATCGACGGCGGCCCAGCCCGCCTCGATGGCGTCGGCCCGCTGAAACAAGGTCGGGTCGCCGACCATGCAATCGTAGATCAGGGTCTCGTAGCCGACGCTCGGCGCCTCGGCGAAGAAATCGCCGAACCGCACGGAGGAGGTGACCGCGCCGAGGCGCATGTCCGGCCCCGGCCGCTTGGCGTTCCACTGGGTGCTCAGACCCTGGTCCGGGTCGATGTGGAGGTGCATGACGTTCGGCGCGAGAGCGGTGCCCGCGAACAGGCCGTGACTCGGCGGCTTGAAATGCACGGCGATCTCGGTGAGGCGCCCCGTCAGGCGCTTGCCGGTGCGCAGGTAGAACGGCACGCCGGCCCAGCGCGGGTTGTCGATGGTGAGCGTCAGGGCCGCGTAGGTCTCGGTGCGGGAATCGGCCGAGACGTCGGCCTCCTCGCGGTAGCCCCGCACGGCATTCCCCTGCTCTTCGCCGGGCGCATACTGGCCGCGCACCGCCCGGTCCGGCGTCGCCGGCCGCACGGCCTCCAGAATCCGCGCCTTCTCGTTGCGGATGTCCTCCGCATCGAAACTGCCGGGCGGCTCCATCGCCACCATGGACAGGAGCTGGAACAGGTGGTTCGGCACCATGTCGCGCAGCGCACCGGTGGGCTCGTAGAAGCCGCCGCGCTGCTCCACGCCGATGGTCTCGGCGGCGGTGATCTGCACATGGTCGATGTGGCGGGCGTTCCAGATCGGCTCCAGCATGGCGTTGGCGAAGCGCAGCGCCAGGATGCTCTGCACCGTCTCCTTGCCGAGGAAGTGGTCGATGCGGAAGACCTGACTCTCGTCGGCCTGGTTCAGGATGCGGGCGTTGAGGGCGCGCGCCGAGGCGAGGTCGGTACCGAACGGCTTTTCGATCACCACGCGGCGGAAGGCGCCCTCCCCCTCCGTCAGCAGGCCGGCGGCGCCGAGCTGGTCCACCACCGGGCCGAAGAAGCGGGCGGAGACGGCGAGATAGAAGATCGCGTTGCCGCCGATGTCCCGGGCGAGCCGCCGATAGGTCTCCGCCGCCTCGAAATCCCCCCTGGTGAAGGTCAGGCGCTCACGGATGAAGCCCCAATGGCCGGGATCGATGGAGTCCGGATGGAATTCGGAGGTGTGGTCCTCGGTGAAGGACTGCATGGTCTGCGAGAGGTCGTCGCGCCATTGCTCGCTCGTGCGGTCGTTATGGTCGACCCCGACGATCTTGAGCCCATCCGCCAGCAGGCCGTCCGAGGCGAGGTTGTAGAGGGCCGGCATCAGCAGGCGCTTCGTCAAGTCGCCGGCCGCCCCGAAGATGACGAGGGTGCATGCCGGCGCCGTCCTGACCTCGTCGTTGGCGCGGGGCTGCTTGCCGTCGTTCACTGTGGCATCGGGATGGATCATGGGACGGGACACTCCGGGCATCGACGGCAACGCCGGTCAAACCGCCGATGCCCTGCGCCGTTCCGACGGATGGTGCAAGGCAGCGATCACTCGTCCGTGCGGACGGACTTATTCGTCCGTGCGGACGGCTTGGCCCCGGTCGATCGGCAGGCGGTCGCCCTTGAGTTCGTCGGGGGTCGGCAGGCTGCGCGCGTCCCAGCCGCCGCCCAGCGCGCGGATGAGGGTCACCGCCGTGGTGAAGCGGTTGAGCCGCACCTGCAGCGCGGTCACCTCGTTGTTGAGTTCCAGCGCCTGGGCGGTGATGACCGTGGTGAAGTTCTGCGTGCCCGCGCGGTACTCGTTGAGGGTGATCTCCACGGCACGGCGGGCGGAGGCCACCGCCTCCTCCTGCGCCGCCTGCTGGCGGGCGAGGATGCGCACGCCGGCGAGCCCGTTCTCCACCTCGGCGAAGGCGGTGAGCACGGTCTGGCGGTAGGTCGCCACCGTGGCGTCGTAGGCGGCCCTGGCGATCTGCACGGCGGCGGTGCGGGCGCCGCCATCGAGCAGGGTCTCGCTGCCGGCCGCGGCCACCGACCAGACCTGATTGGCCGCCGAGAACACGCCGTTGCTGGTCAGCCCCGAGACGCCGCCCGAGCCCGACAGGACCAGGGTCGGGTAGAAGGCCGCCACGGCGACGCCGATCTGCTCGCTCTGGGACTGGACGCTGCGCTCGGCCTGCGCGATGTCCGGCCGCCGCTCCAGCAGGGCGGAGGGGATGCCCACCGGGACCGCCGGCGGCGTTTTCGGCAGGCTTCCCTTCGGCAGGGACAATTCGGAGGGCGGCCGCCCGATCAGCGTCGCGATGGCGTGTTCGAAGGTCGCGCGCTGCAGGCCCACCGCGATGGCCTGGGCCTGGGTCGACTGCACCTGCGTCTGCGCCGTGATCACGTCGGAGCGAGCCGCCACGCCGGCATTGTACTGGTTCTCGGTGATGGCGAGGCTTTTTTTGTAGGCCTCCACCGTTTCGTTCAGCAGGCGCTGGAGCGAGTCCTGGTAGCGCAGACTGTAATAGTTCGTGGCGACCTCGGACTGGATCGCGAGGCGCACCGCCGCCAGGTCCGCCGCGCTCGCCTGGGCGTTGGCCACCTCGCTCTCGATGTTGCGCCGGATGCGGCCGAACAGGTCGAGTTCCCACGAGGCCTGGGCCTGGAGCGAGACCGAGGTGCGCTCGGTGCCGAGCGTCCGCGAGCGCGTGATCGTCGGCGCGCCGATGACGGTGGGGTAGAGCGCCGAGCGCGCCTGGGCGACGAGGCCGCGCGCCTGGTCGTAGGAGGCCAGGGAGACGCGCAGGTTCTGGTTGTCCACGTCGACGAGACGGATCAGCCGGTCGAGGGCGGGATCACGGAACACGCGCCACCAATCGCCGCGCTCGGCCCCGTCATTGGGCTGCGCCGCGCGCCAGCCCTTCCGCGTGGCCACATGGGCCACGCTGTCCTCGCGCATCCCGCCCTGCTTGAACGCCAGGGGCGTCTCCACGGACGGGCGCGAGTAATCGGGCCCGACCATGCAGCCGGAGAGGGTTGTCGCGAGGGCAAGGAGGGGCAGGCACCAACGCCCCTTCCCTCCCCCCCTTGCGGGGGAGGGTGGCCCTCGCGTCAGCGAGGGTCGGGAGAGGGGCGCGCCGTATCCGGAGAGGTCGCCCCCTCTCCCGCCTGCTCCGCAGGCACCCTCCCCCGCACCAAGTCGGGTCTGCCCGACTTGGCCAGCCAAAGACAGATCTCGGGCAAGCCCGAGGTCCTTGGGGGGAGGGTTGCTACGCGCGGGTCGCATCGTCCGGTCACGCCCGCTCATTCGGCCGGGCTCACCGAAACGCCGGGCGTCGGCTTCCGCCGACGGAGGCGGTCGAGATAGAGGTAGACGACGGGCGTGGTGTAGAGGGTCAGGATCTGGCTCACGATCAGGCCGCCGGCGATGGCGATGCCCAGGGGGCGGCGCATTTCCGAGCCTTCGCCCCCGGCGAGGATGAGAGGCAGGGCGCCGAGCAGGGCCGCCAGCGTTGTCATCATGATCGGCCGGAAGCGCAAGAGGCAGGCCTCGAAGATCGCATCCTTCGGTGTGGCCCCGCGCGTGCGCTCGGCATCGAGCGCCACGTCGATCATCATGATGGCGTTCTTTTTGACGATGCCGATGAGCAGGAACACCGCGATCAGCGCGATGATGGTGAATTCCGTGCCCGAGACGAGGAGCGCCAGCAGCGCGCCGATACCGGCCGAGGGCAGTGTCGAGAGGATCGTCACCGGATGGACGAAGCTCTCGTAGAGGATCCCGAGGATGGTGTAGACGGCCAGCAAAGCCGCCAGGATCAGCAGAGGCTGGCGCGAGGACGAGGCCTGGAAGGTCTTGGCTGCGCCCGCGAATTCGCCGTGGATCGTGGCCGGCAGGCGCAATTGCGCCTCGGCCTCCTCGATGGCGGCGGTGGCGTCCGACAGGCTCTTGCCCGGCGCCAGGTTGAACGAGAGCGTGGTGGCCACGAACAGGCCCTGGTGGCTCACCTGCACGGGCGCGTTGCCGGTCTCCACCCGGGCGAAGGCCGAGAGCGGGATCATGGTCTCCTTGGCGCTCGAAACGGGCGCGCTGGAGGAGGCGCCCGCCCCGCCCGCGATGGCGTTGGAGGCGGCGTTGCGGGCGGAATCGGCGGCGATGCTGGAGGCCGTCGTCCCCGTCGTCGCGGCCCCCGCCACGGTCCCGGCCACCGCGTTGGTGATGGCCGAGCCCCGCGCCTTGCCGCCCGAGGTCGAGACGAAGACGGTCTTCAACGTCTCCGGGTTCTGCAGGTAGCGCGGCGCGATCTCCATCACGACGTGGTACTGGTTGAGCGGGTTGTAGATCGTCGAGACCTGCCGCTGGCCGAAGGCGTCGTAGAGGGTGTTGTCGATCTTGTCGGGCGTGATGCCGTAGCGGTAGGCGGTGGCCCGGTCGATGACGAGGCGGCTCTCCAGCCCGCCCTCCTGCTGGTCGGAGGTGACGTCCGAGAAGACCGGGTTCTTCTGCAGCGCCTCTACGAGCCGGGGGGCCGCCGCGTAGAGTTCGTCGGCCGTGTCGCCCTGCAGGGTGTACTGGTACTGCGCGAAGCTCTGCCGCCCGCCCATGCGCAGGTCCTGGCGCGGGAACAGGAACAGCCGGGCGCCGGCCACCTGCGCGAGCTTGGGGCGCAGGCGGGTCATCACCTCGGTGATCGAGGCCCGCTCGCCCCGGGGTTTGAGGCCCACGAAGACGTTGGCCGAGTTGGTGGCGCGCCCGCCCGTGAAGCCGACGACGCTGTCCACCGCCGGATCGGCCTGCACGATGGCGGTGGCCTGTTCCAGCTTCTGCTTCATCGCCTGGAACGAGATGCGCTGGTCGGCCTGGATGCCGCCCATCATCTGACCCGTATCCTGCTCGGGGAAGAAGCCCTTGGGGACGATGATGTAGAGATAGACGTTGAGCCCGATCGTCGCGAACAGCGTGAGCAGCACCAGGCGGCGATGAGTGAGGGCGATCCGCAGGGTCCGCTCATAGGCGCGCAGCGTTCCCTCGAAGGCGCCTTCCAGCCCCCGGATCAGCAGGTTGGGGCGGCGCGGCGCCTCTCCCTCCGGCACGCTTTCGCGCTTGAGCAGCAGCGCGCACATCATCGGCGTGGTGGTGAGCGAGAGCACCAGGGAGATCAGGATCGCCAGGGACAGGGTGACGGCGAATTCCTCGAACAGCCGCCCGACGATCCCCCCCATCAGCAGGATCGGGATGAACACCGCGATCAGCGACAGGCTCATGGAGATGACGGTGAAGCCGACCTCCTTCGCCCCGATGAGGGCGGCCTCCAGCCTCGGCTTGCCGAGTTCGATATGCCGCTGGATGTTCTCCAGGACCACGATGGCGTCGTCCACCACGAAGCCGGTGGCGATGATGAGGGCCATCAGCGACAGGATGTCGAGGCTGTAATCCAGCAGGTACATGGCCGAGAAGGTGCCGATGATCGAGATCGGCACGGCCACCGCCGGGATCAGGGTCGCCCGGCCGGAGCGCAGGAAGGCGAAGACCACGCCGATGACGAGGACGACCGCGATGACCAGGGTCTCCTCGGTCTCGGCGAGGGAGGCGCGGATCGTGGCGCTGCGGTCGCCGGTGACGGTGAGGTCGATGTCGCCGGGCAGCGCCGCCTTCACCTGCGGCAGCGCCGCCTCCACCGCCTTGATCGTATCGACAACGTTGGAGCCGGGCTGCTTGTAGATGAACAGAATCACGCCCGGCCGGCCGTTGACGAGGCCGAGATTGCGCTTGTCCTCCACCGAATCCTCGACCTTGCCCACATCGGTGAGGCGCACGCCCGCCCCGTTGCGGTAGGCCACGACGATGTCGCGGTAATCCGCCGCCACCCGGCCCTGGTCGTTGGCGTAGAGCTGGTAGTGGCGGGTGTCGGTCTCGATCGCCCCCTTCGGGGAATTGGCATTGGCCGAGGCGATCGCCGCGCGCACCCCTTCGAGGCCGATCCCGTAATTGTAGAGGGCGGTGGGATCGAGCTCGACCCGCACCGCCGGAAGCGAGGAGCCGCCGATATCGACGTTCCCCACCCCGGGGAGCTGGGACATCTTCTGCTGCACCACCGTGGCGGCGGAATCGTAGAGCTGGCCCGGCGACAGGGTGTTCGAGGTCAGCCCGAGGATCAGGATCGGCGCATCGGCCGGGTTGAACTTGCGGTAGGTGGGGTTCGAGCGGAGCGCGGTGGGCAGGTCGGCCCGCGCGGCGTTGATCGCCGCCTGCACGTCGCGGGCGGCCCCGTCGATGTCGCGGTTGAGATTGAACATCAGGACGATCCGCACCGTCCCGACGGAACTGGTGGAGGTCATCTCGCCCACGTCGGCGATGATGCCGAGCCGCCGCTCCAGGGGCGCGGCCACCGTCGTCGCCATGGTCTCGGGCGAGGCCCCGGCCATCTGCGCCTGGACCAGGATGACGGGGAAATCCACCTGCGGCAGCGGCGCCACCGGCAGCTTGAAGAACGCGAAGATCCCCGCCAGCAGCACCCCGATGGTGAGCAGCGTGGTGGCGACGGGGCGGCGGATGAACGGCTCGGAGACGTTCATGGGCGGGGCGCCGTGACCGGG